>JAITJP010000244.1 GCA_031278835.1 Deltaproteobacteria bacterium | reverse complement strand
GAAATCTAATTCTTAATTGTATCAAAAGTTTGTTTTAAGGGCAACAAAAAAAAATGAAAGCCAATGGCGGCCCTTTTGGCCTAAAATCAGGCCCGAAGGGCCGGGTATCTTGTAACCTTAAATTTTTCAAATAGTCTTCTGAGCTTAACCTGGCAGATGACCGTGTTCTGGTAAATATCCAGGATTCCAAGCTTTTTTACTCCCAAGCTAAAATTATGTTTAATTATAGCCCCTTCGTAAATAGACCGCTTGGCCATTTTTTAGCCGTCCGCTGGGCCAAAAATAGTTTTAGTATTTATGGCTAAAAAAAAACGGGTCAAACCCATTGGCCAAAACTTGGCCCGTAAGTTTGACCCATGACCTGGGAATTATGTTTTTGGCCCCAATCTCTGACTGGTTAGACTATGGGCCTGGCTAGCTGGCTTAGCCGGATTGGCCTAGTGGGCCTGGCTTTTGGCCTTTACCAGCCCCTAAGAAAAAAATTTAAACTTAGCCCGGGGCTAAAATTCGATCGCTTAGGTTATTCTCGCTCCAAGATGGCCGAGGCCTTAAAGGGTTTGGCCAGCCAGGTTATGGCCACCATAAAAAGGTAACAAATGGCGCAGAGTTTAAAGATCTCGGCCCCGGCCAGGATGTTGCCTTGGATGGATATTTGTCGGGCCAAATAGCCGGCCGCCTGTTCTTGGGACATGCCCAGGTTGGTTAGGCCGTTTAAGGCCTCAATGGCCACCGGGTTAAAGGCATCCACGTGGCCGGTCAAGCGAACGTGGTGCAAGGCTTCTCGCCTTTCCCAGATGGTCGTGACCGCCGAAGCGCCGATGGCGGCAAAAAGAGTCCTAATACAGTTAAAAAGGCCCGAGGCCCCGGCTATTTTTTTGGGATCCATGCCAATAAAGCTTAGAGAGGTTATGGGCACGAAAAAGCAGGCTATGCCCAGGCCCAAAAAGATCTGGGGGATGACCACGAACTGGAGGCCGACCTGGGGGCAAAAGTTTGAGCGGTAATAGGAAATGATTAAAAACACGGCGAAACCAAAGGAAATAAGATAGCGCTGATCGATTTTGCTGCCAAAGCGGCCAATTATGGGCGTGGTCAGGATGGGGATAAAACCCACCGGGGCGGTGGCCAGGCCCGCCCAGAAGGCCGTAAAACCAAAATTAGATTGCAAAAGTAGGGGCAGTAAAACCACCATGCCCATGTAGAGCATCATACCTAGGCTAATTAGGGTTAAACCAACGGTGAAATTTCGGGACTTAAAAAGGCTCAAATCGATTAGGGGCTCGGGGTTTTTGGACTCCCAAACGATTAAAAGGCTTATGCCAACAATGGCCAGGACGCATAGGGTCAAAACTTGCGGGGAATTAAACCAATCAAGCTCTCGGCCTCGATCGAGCATTAACTGAAATGAGCCCACGCCAATGGCCAGTAAACCAAAGCTGGTGGCGCTCCATGTGGGCTTGGAACGCTTGGTCTCCCGATCGGCTAGGGTCAGGTGGACCAAAACCACCACGGCCAGACCGATGGGCACGTTTATGATAAAAATCCAGCTCCAGTGATAATTGTCGCTTATATAGCCGCCCATGATGGGGCCCAAGACCGGGGCCACGGAAACGGTGGTGGACCAGAGGGCTATGGCCATCATCATGAGGCGCTTGGGGTAATTGTTCATCAGTAAGGTCTGGGCCAGGGGCATCATTGGGGCCCCCAAAGCGCCTTGAAGAACCCGAAAGATAATGAGAATTGATAGATTATTGGACAGACCGCAGGCCAGGGAGGTCAGGGAGAAAAGGACCGAGGACCAGATAAAAAGCCTGACCTCGCCAAATTTTTGGCCCAGCCGGCCGGTCAAGGGTAAGACAATGGCGTTGGCCACCCCATAGGTGGTGATGACCCAGGTGCCCTGAGAATAAGAAGCCCCCAGGTTGCCGGCGATGGTGGGAACGGCCACGTTGGCGATGGTCGAGTCGATAACCTGCATGAAGGTGGCCAAGGGCAGGGTAAAGGTTAAGACTATCAGTTTAAGGCCGCTTAGTGGGGGCCTTTGATCCATTGGTCGATTCATGGTTATCCCGAGTCCAGGTGGCCTTTTTCTCTCTTGGCCAAGCCGGCCAAGAGAGAAAAAAGCCCAGAAGCCTGATTATTTTGGCCCGTTAAAAAAGTCCGAGGGAATTTTCTTCTAAGTTTTTAGCCCCATCGGCTGGCTTAAAGGCCAAATTGGGCGATTTTTCCGTAAGCTTGGCCCTTTCTTGTCCCGGGCGGCCCGGGGACAAGTTTTCCATCATGATGGTTTGGATTAGATCCTCCAAGCCGGCCAGGTCCTGGTCGGCTTCAAAGGCCTTCATGGAAGAAAGGCTGGGATCGCTTGGGGCCGGGCCGGGAGAATCGTTGATTTTAACCCTGACTTTAAGAGATAAGCCTAACAGTAGCGGGTTTTTGTCAAGATCTTCTTTGACCAAAAGGATCTTAACCGGGACCCTTTGAACTACCTTTATCCAATTGCCGGTGGCGTTTTCCGCTGGAAGGAGTGAAAACACGCTGCCGGTCCCGGCCGACAAACCCAAAACCCGCCCGCGATAGGAGGCCGAACCCCCATACATGTCCGAGGAAATGATGACCTCATGGCCAGGCTTGATTCGGCCCAGTTGACTTTCTTTGAAGTTGGCCTCAACCCAAACCTGGTCCAAGGGCACCACGGCCATGAGGTTGGTTGAGGGGGTGACATAGGCGCCCACCTGGACGGTCCTCCGGGCCACCTGACCGGCGGCCGGGCTTTTTATTTCGCAGCGCCGTAAGGCCAACCAAGCTTCCTTAAGCTTATGAACGGCCAGTCTGACCTGGGGATGATCCTTGACTTCAAAGCGACCCACCAAAAGTTCCTTGGCCTCCAGTTCATACTGGGCCGCCTCAAGGTTGGCCTGGGCCACCATGGTTTGCTGTCGGTAGCGCTCCACTTCCTCGGCCGTGACCGAAGAGCCGGTTTTTAAATTTTTTCTTCGATTGTATTCGTTTTCGACCAAGGCCAGATCGCCTTGTCTGGCTTTAATCAAAACCTCCAAGCGCTCCAGTTCACTTTTTTGACTGGACAGTTGCCTAACGGCCTGGGCCAGTTCTTCCTGGGCTTTTTTTAAGGCCAAATCGGCGTCCGTGGTGCTCAGCTTAACCAAAACCTCTCCGGCCTTAACCTCCTGGGTGTTGTCAAACAAAATCTCCGCCACCGTTCCATTGGTCTTGGAGCTAAGCCTAATCTGGTTTCCGACCACGTAGGCGTCATCGGTACTGACGTAAGGCCTTTGAAAAATAAACCAGTAAACCAGCCAAGCCAAGCCCAAGATCACGAAAAAGCTTATGGCCCTGCCCATGGCCTTGCCGCCCCCGCCCTGGCCCGGCTCGGGAGCGCCCTTGGGCCCCCCGGGCCCGCTCTTAAAGTCCTCGGTCTTAAAATCGCCCGGCTTCGGGCCTTGGCTCCTTGGCATTTTTAATACCCTTATTTCCTCGTCCCGCGACCGGGCCAGCTAAAAATCAAACAAACAAAAAAAAAGACAAAAAATCCCTTGGTCAAAAGCTTCAACCCTGACCGGCTAAAGTAATCGGCTTAAGCTAAAAACCTTTTGGCTCTATCGGCCAAAAGCTTCAGCCCTGACCGGCTAAAGTAATCGGCTTAACCTAAAAACCTTTTGGCTCTATTATAACTTAATTAAATCTCTTAAACAAGATATTATCTATAAAACTTTGTAATTAAAGCGAAATTAGCTATGGGGTCTGGTTAAACCCTTTTAGCTTTTGGCCATTACTTAAGTTTTCCGGCGTCTTTAGCCGTTATACCATCTAGTATTGAGGCCCAAACGTGACGATCCACGGTTTCTTCATCTAATTCGACCTGACAGAGGTTAGACCAGTGCTGAGCCCCAATCCTGGGTAAGTAAATAAGAGCTATTAAGGTTGCGAAGATAAGTTCAGGGGCCAAAACAGGATTGATAAGACCTTGTTTTTGTCCTATTTCAATCTTTTCTTTAAAAAGGCGTAACCTATTTTCACCAATTAAGGAACCCATAAAAGACTTTAAACCGGCATGAACCCCGGCCAACTCTTTGCTCCAAAGGGACCTGTACCAAGGCACGGTCTTAAAGACCTTGCTGAGACGAGAATGGAATTCCCGCAGCATCTCCAAGGGCCCGATATCGAGTTCCACGGCCTCCCAGACCGAATCCGAGAGGGGCTTAATGAATTTAAGCAAGGTGGTCTTAATCAAGGTCTCCTTGTCTTTGAAGTGGTAATGGACCATGGCCGGGGTCAGATTGGCCTTTCGGGCGATTTCCTTAATCGTGGCCCCCTGTATGCCTTTATCGGAGATGACCAAGATGGCCTGTTGGTACAAAATCTCCTTGGTGTCCACCCGCTCGTTTGAGGGAATCCTCCCGGCCGGCCGGCGCTTCACCATTAACCCGCTCTCGTCCAAAGGCTCCGCTAAAGTTAGTCCCTCCGGAGCTTTTTTTTCTTTTCCTTCCAGGCCTTTGGTTTTAGGCCTGGGTCCCGGTTTTGGCTTTATTTTGTTCATAATCTCACCTCGCCATATGGCCAAGGGCCCCCACAAAAAAATCCTAGCCCGCCCAGGGGGCTCCACGATTCAAAAAAGACCTGGCCCAAAGGTTCAGCCCTTGGGGCGGCCCAGGGGCCGGCCGCCCCAAGGGCCCCAAATGGGGCCATTTTTCAAAAGCCCGATAAAGGGCCCAAATAGCCCCTAGGCGGCTTCCAAGCCCATCATGGCCAGTGATATCCCAATCCGGCTCCCCAAGGGCCTTAGAATCAATTCTAGGGGCCTTTACCGGGCCATTTTGAGCTGGGCTCTTCTCCCTAAACTCAGCCAAAAAAGTCCCGGGCGGTTCAAAGCCCCCTTGGCTCAAAAAATCTTGACGTTTTTGGCTTGAGCGTTGTTAAACTTAACCAAGAAAAATTTTGGGCCTAAGCCCCTGGGGCTAAGCTTAGGAAAAAAGCCAGGCGCTTTGATAATCGAGACTGGGGGCCAGTAAAAAAAAATCAAAGGCCGATAAATTAATTTGATAATTAATTTATCGGCCCAGAGCCAGCTTGTCAATATTTTTTTTTATAGAGCCAGGAAAAACGAATGGGGTAGGGCTTTTGGCTGGACATCTCCTCGACTAAGGAGACAAAAGATAGGTAAATTTTGCTTACTTTTTTGCCTAAGACCTTAAAAATCACAAGC
>JAITJP010000118.1 GCA_031278835.1 Deltaproteobacteria bacterium | reverse complement strand
CTATCAAATTTGCCAGCCCCCCCGGCCTAAAATCAAAGCCTCGGGGATTAATCATCAAGAACTTAGGGTTATAAATTTCAGGCAAAACTAGGTAGTGATTGGCCTTAATCTAGTATAAGCGTTGACCAATGGCAAGTCTCAAGGGCTATGAAATTTGCCAGCCCCCCCCGGCCGCTTAAAATCAAAGCCTCGGGGATTAATCATCAAGAACTTAGGGTTATAAATTTCAGGCAAAACTAGGTAGTAATTGGCCTTACTCTAGTATAAGCGCTGACCAATGGGTAAATTTAGTGGCTATTTTTGAGGGGGCAAAATATTGGTCCTGGATTAAAAAAATTACAAAAATTGATTTGACCAGGTAAAAACTTTATGGTATAAATCTTAATTCAGCCTTTTCCAAGGCTTGGCCAGGCAAGGGTAAAAGCCCAAAGGGCCGGTTTTGGGGGCGCCGCAATTAAATTTCAATGGTCTTTGCTCCTTACGGGGCGGCGTACCGTGAAGGGTCTTTAAGATGCACAATAACAAGACGTTTATGGCCGATGAGAATAAGGTCGATAAAAAATGGTATGTCGTGGACGCCGCCGGTCAGGTGGTGGGCCGCTTGGCTTCGGAAATAGCCTGCGTATTACGCGGTAAGACCAAGGCTATTTTTACCCCCCACAACGATACCGGTGATTTCGTGGTCGTGGTCAACGTTGACAAAGTGGTTTTTACCGGCCGTAAGCTCGAGCAGAAGCTCTATACCCGTTACAGCGGATTTATTGGCGGGCTTAAGCAGACCAAGGCCAAAGATGTCTTGGCCAAAAAACCCAGGGAAATTTTGATGCACGCCGTCAAAGGCATGTTGCCTAAAAATACTTTGGGTCGCCGTCAGCTCAAAAAGCTTAAGGTTTACGCCGGAAACGAGCATCCCCACACGGCCCAAAAGCCCGAAAAGCTTGAGATTAAGTGGGTCAGGTCCTAGGTTTTTTATTCGCCTAAATTTTTTTCGGCCGGAAAGGGATTTTTATTTTTTTTTGGCCAAGGAGAAAAAAAAGGCGGCTGGGAAAGCCAATTGGCCCAAAAATGGTTTTTAATGGTTTTTTTGGTTGGTTAAAACCATCAGCTTGGTCTGCTGGTCATTAATTAATCATAATTTTAAGCCGCTTTTAGCCGCCCAGCGACTTAAGCCGCTCTATCAAGTCACCAGCTCTAGCGGCTGGTAGTTGTCTTTAAGGCCAATGGCCAAAAATTCTTGGACCCCTCCCATGGGTTCGCGCATTTTAACTGGAGTTTTCGTTAATGTCCACTAACAAGTATTACGCCACGGGGAAGCGCAAGACGGCCATTGCCAGGGTTTGGATGACCCAGGGCGCCGGAATAATCCGTATCAACCAACGTCCCATTGAGGAATATTTCACCAGAGCTTCCAATAAAATCGTGGCCGAGCAGCCCTTGACCTTAACCAAAACCATTGGCCAGTTTGATTTTTATATCTTGGCCTCGGGTGGCGGAGTTAGCGGCCAAGCCGGAGCCGTTAGGCATGGCATCGCCAAGGCCCTGCAGACCTTTGAGCCAACCTACCGGACGGCTTTGAAAAGGGCCGGATATCTGACCCGGGACGCCAGGGAAAAAGAAAGAAAGAAATACGGTCAAAAAGGCGCCAGGGCCCGTTACCAGTATTCAAAACGTTAAGGTTGGGCCTTTTTCCCAAGTTTTTGGGATCAAAGCTTTGTTCCGTCCGTCCTTGACGCCTAAAAGGTTTGCCTCCACGGGAGCTCAACTCTCGTGGGGGTAATTTTTTTTCTGGCTTGGAATTTTTACTCAAAGATCGATTGATTTTCTTTTTCAGAAAGGCTAAACGTTTATTTTCAGTTTAGAAATATTTAAGGTGATCGACCGTGCGGATAGGAGTCATTGGAGCCAGCGGCTACGCTGGTCTTGAGTTACTTAGAATTCTCTCTGGCCGCCAGGGTGACCAGGTTACCTTAATCACCTCTAGGCAGGAAGCCGGTCAGAGTTTAACCGCCTTTTATCCGGCCCTGGCCTCTTTGGCCAATTACGATTCCCTGGTTTTTAGCCAGCCCAACGATTTGGCCGGCCAAGCCGAGGTTTTTTTTCTGGCCACCCAGCACGGGGCGGCCATGGCCCTAGTGCCGGAGCTTTTGAATTCCGGGGCCAAGGTCATCGATCTCTCGGCTGATTTTAGGCTAAAGGATGCCCTGGTTTTTAAAAAATGGTACCTGGAACATGGCGCTCCGGAATTACTGCCCGAGGCCGTTTATGGTCTGCCTGAGCTTTATTCCGAGCAAATCAAAAAAGCCCGGCTCATCGCCAATCCCGGTTGTTACCCCACCAGCGTGATCTTGGCCCTGGCCCCGGTCATCAAAGCCCGGCTGGTCGATTTTTCCCAGACCCTGATCGCTGACTCCAAATCCGGGGTGAGCGGAGCCGGCCGGGGCGCCCTTTTAGCCAATTCCTTTTGCGAGGTCCAGGATAATTTCAAGTCCTATAAAACCGTGGGCCATCGGCACACCCCGGAAATGATCCAGGAATTAAGTCTCTTGGCTGGAGTAAGTGATTTAAAACTGGCCTTTACCCCCCACCTTTTGCCCATCAATAGGGGCATTCTTTCGACCGTTTATTTTAAAGCCCTGGGCCAAAATTCTTTTGACCAAATTTTTCAAGTCTACCAAGACTTTTATCAAAAGGCCCCCTTTGTCCGGCTGCGCCAGCCTG
>JAITJP010000080.1 GCA_031278835.1 Deltaproteobacteria bacterium | reverse complement strand
GTCCAAAGCCAGCCCATCATCAGGCCAAAGATGGCCAAAAGCAGCGTGGATCTTCTAAAAATCTCCAAAACCTGGAGTAAGATTAACTTTCTAATCAATCTTTTTTGAGCCGGGGGAGAGAAAAGACCTTGGTAGGCCACCAAGACGAAACGGCCGGCCAGGGCCGCTTGGTCTTGGCGCCGATAGACCCAGTTTTTAAAGGCCCGGCCCATCAGGCCCAAAAAATTATGGAGCCAGTTCTCTCGTTCCACATTCAACCCACCTTGATTAATTCACCTCGCGGGCCAGGCCTCACTTAGACCCCACCCCTGGGCCGTAGCCCTGGGGAGCAAGTCTTTGAGTAAAAAAGGCCGCCTGGGCGGCCTTGGAGCAATTTTTTAGAGGGGTACCTCGACGTTGGTATCGCCGGCCGCCGTTTTGAAGGTTAGCTTAAGCCTTTTCGGTTGGGCGGATTCGGCCGGAAAATACAGTAAGCCGTTAACCGTCTCTCCGGCCTTAATGGTGGCGTGATCGATGTCGCGGGTGGAAAAATCTCTCTGAATTTCTCCGGCGTCCGAGGAAGTGTCCGTTCCGGCTTGGGCGATGGAACTGGTAACCCCAATAGCCGCGCCCACGGCCGCTCCCTTACCAGCGGCCTCGGCCACCGAAGTTCCGCTGGCCACGCCAATGGCCGCCCCCAACACTCCTCCGGCCAGACCCCAAAGTAGGGAGCGTCTTAGGCCTTGGTCTCCGGAAAGACCGCCCGAGGTATGCTCGTCAATTCTCCTGACGACTACGTCCGAGGGCAGCACTTCCCACAAAAGGCCCTCGGCGTCAAGCAAATTAGCCTTGGCTAAGATCAAAGACTCCTGGGGCAGGTTATTTTTAACCGACAACTGGATGGGAATGACTCCGGCTTTTTTTAGGTCAAAGCCAAAAAATTTGACTACTTCCTTGGAATCATAGACGGCGTGGGCCCCGACCAAGCCCCCGTTAAAGTTGATTAGATTGGAGTACCCCTCCAAAGGTCTAATCGGGACGGGTTTAAATTCATAGCGGGGGGCGCAGGCGGCCGCTATCAACATGACGGCCAATAAAACCATTACTGGTAGGGATTTTAATTTACGGTTCATTCGCTAAAAACTCCTAAATAAAGCCCAAAAAGACCCCAACCCTGCCATCCTTGGCCTTGGGCCAGACCCCTGGAAAAGCATTTAACAGAGCCATCATGGGCTTAAAAAACCATATTATTACAAATTTGATGATAACGTTTTTCCTTAACGTAGGCAACTTTGAGAAAAATAACTTAACGGGTATGGCGCTATGCCTTAGATGGCATTTTAGTTAGCGCTAGTCTAAAATAATTTCCTTTTTTTAGACAATTATTTAGCTTAATAAAAATTTGACCAATTAAATCAAATGATGGTCAAGATATTTAATCACAGTAAGCTTATTTTTTTTAGTGAGCCTAACTTAATATTATAAAATCTCTAGATATTAGGCTAATAATATACCCCTCTTTATTGCCAACGTTATTGTTATCGAAAAATACAAACCATATGGCGATCCATATGGTTGAAAAAATAGTGAAAAAAAGTTAAACAAATAAAAAATACTTTAAAAAATTACCTTAGGTTGATTTGACAAATACTTATTTGCCTTAGTAATAGCGGCAATAGGTAAAAGTCAAATAGCTATACTTAAGTTAGCCTCCCTAGGCTTGGTCGCGGGGCTGGTTTAGCTTCTGGTCACGAGGCCTAGTCATAAGGCCTAGTTTCATGGTCTATTCCTAGGGCCAATTCATTGGGCTTAGTTTTAGGCCTGGTCACCGGGCCAATTCATTGGGTTTAGTTTTAGGGTCTGGTTGCCGGGCCAATTCATTGGGCTTAGTTTTAGGCCTGGTCACCGGGCCAGGTTACATGGCCCCCAATTCCTCGGCCGAGAGGACGTAGTCGATGTTAAGGAGAATTTTTACCCCGTCATTGGTCTTGGCCATGCCCAGAATGAAATTTATGTCAATGGTTGAGCCAAAGGCCGGGGCCGGTTCAATTTCGTGGGCTTGGATGTTTATGACCTCGGAAACGGTATCGACCACGATTCCTATGGGGATGTTGTTGGCCAAGCCTTTAACCTCGACCACGATGATGGAGGTGCGTTCGGTGTACTCTTCCTCAGGAAGTCCGAATTTAAGGCGTAGATCGACAACCGGGATGACCTGACCTCGAAGATTAATCACTCCTTTGAGGAAAGAAGGGGTTTGCGGCACCGGGGTCACAGGGAGCATGCCGATTATCTCTCTAACTTTAAGTATGCCAATTCCATACCCTTCCTCGGCCAGTTGGAACGTTAAGTACTTACCGTCATTCTCGGTGGTGGCGATTTGCATGTAGGACTTTTGAGCCGTTTCAGCTTCGGACATTTGGAACTCCCGACATTTTTTTTCTAAGGTTAAAAGATTTGTTAGCCGCCTGAGTAATAAGGCACACTTATAATACTAAACAATTATTTTATTGTCTAGTTTTGATTCAATCGACAATTTACTTTCATAGCACGATGACCCGGGCCGGGCCAAATATCAGCTTCCCAATACAAGGATTTTAAAGCCCTGGCCCAGGGCCTAGGCCAGATCCCAAAGCTAAGACCCAGGAAATTTTTTTTATGCTCTGGGCCCGGAATTGGAATTGGCAACAAATTTAATAACTTATATATGTCGCATCTAACCTGACTTTTAACTTTATTTGTATGTTTAGTTATTATTTTATATAGTATAACGTCTAGTATTATTGGTATTAGTGCTTTTATTTTGTTATATTTAAGGCGTATTTAAAAAATTAAAGGCGATAGGACTTGACAAGGCAGTTCCCTAATTGGTAATATGTAAATAATTAAATTCTCGATAATTTTAGATCTTCGCCTTCCCCTTAGGTCAGTTTTGTTTTTTTAAGCTAAAAAGTTTTTAACTTTTCTCGCTAAGGGAAAAAGCCGCCGTATAGATTGGTCGTCATAGTTGCGTCTAAATCTCCGCCAAGGTTTTTTTGAAAGGGCGCTCGTTTGTCTTGGCTTCGCCCCCAGGCAGCCCAGGCTCTCTGGGCCGATTTTGACCGTTTACGGAGCGTTTTTTGAGCCGCTATTGCTTTTACTTTTGAGATAAAAAATGCTCAGGCCATCTTAACTCATTTTTGGCTATTATTTGGCCTCGAAGGGCAATTGGCCGGGGAGAGCGAAAAGGCCAGGGCCAGGCTCTAAGTAATTTAATTAAATACCGCTAAATTTCACCTCTGGCTAATCTTATTAACCAAACCTAGTTACCCGATTAAGTAAAGAAAAAGAACTAAGTTAATACGTTCGCGTTTTTTAAAAAATTTTAAAATTTTAATAATTTTGTTTTTTCGCTTATCTATGAGGTTAGATTTCTTCCTTTGACGATCTCTAAGGAAAAATTCATTAACGTCATTTAGATTTTTTTTCGTTCAGTTCCTTACTTTAGGTTATATGCCTTTTTATATTCTTTGATACTATTTTGTCTTAGTATCTCTACCTTCTGGGTTTAAGAATTTTTTTTTAATCCCGGAACTAAAATCACGACCTTAAGGAGGTTGAGATGATTTCTTCGGTCGTCTATACGTTCGACCCGGCGCATAAACCGGTCTATACGGCCAAGCCCGGGGAGACCTTGGTCTTTGAAACCAAGGATTGTTTTTCCAACGAAATCACGCGGGAAGATCAATTGACCACGGGGTTTAACTACTATCACGCCAATCCGGCCGCGGGCCCTGTCTTCGTTGAGGGGGCGGAGGTCGGGGATATCCTGGCGGTGCGCATCGATAAAATCGAGGTCGGCGATTCCGGCGTGGTGACCACCTTACCCGAGGTCGGGCCCCTGATCGAGTGGTCCGAGATCCGTACCAAGATCCTGCCCATTAAAAACGGCAAGACGGTCTTTAACGGTCTCGAACTGCCCATTAACCCCATGGTTGGGGTTATTGGCGTGGCCCCGGCCAAAGAGCCCGTGGCCTGCGGTTTTCCAGGCTCCCATGGCGGTAACCTTGACAGTAAGCTCTCGGTTGAGGGGGCCACCATGTATTTTCCGGTCAGAGCTCCTGGAGCCCTTTTCCAGCTGGGCGATCTCCACGCCGTCATGGGCGACGGTGAACTTTGCGGAACTGGTTTGGAAGTTCCGGGAAAGGTCACGGTCACTATCCGGCTAATAAAGAAAACCCCGCTGGATTGGCCGGTCCTGGAAAACGACGAGAAATGGTTTACCTTTGCCTCAGACCTTGACTATACCAAGGCCCTGATCGCCGCCACCCGTCAGACGGCCGATTTGGTTTCTAAGGTCTACGGCTGGGATATGACCGACACCTTTTTCTACCTTTCCCTTTGGGGAGACGTCGAGGTCAACCAAGCCTGCCAACCCTGCCCGGTGCCCATGGTCTTACGGGTGGGCGCTCCCAAAAACCCTGACAAGCCCTTTATTGTGGGCTGATCGAAAAGGAGTGAATCGTTCATATGTCCGACAATAAAAAAGATCAGTTTACCCAGGATAAGGATAGCAAGCAGCTGGAAGAATTTGGTTACAAGCCCCAGCTGCGCAGGGTCTTGTCGATGTGGGATCTGACCGTGTACGGCCTTTTGTTCATGGTCATCATCGCCCCTCACAGCATCTACGGCTTCGTTAACGCCGATTCTCAAGGCATGGCCCCCTTGGTCTATTTCATAGGCTTTTGCGCCATGTTTTTCACCGCCCTTAGCTACTGCTGTATGGCGCAGCGGTTCCCCATCGCCGGTTCGGTCTATTCATACGTCCAGCATGGAATTAACCCCCACGTCGGTTTTGTCGTGGGCTGGCTAATTCTGCTCGATTACGTCTTTGTCCCGGCCCTTTTGTATTTGATCGTGGCCGGATGGTGTGAGGCGCTCTTCCCCAGCATTCCTTTCATCATCTGGATTTTGGTTTTTATCGTGATCAATACCTACATCAATATCCGTGGCATCCAGATGACGGCCATGACCGACTTTGTTTTCTTCATCGTTGAGATCGGCATAGTTTTGGCCATCGTCATTGGCGGTTTGATGTTCGTTTTGGGCGAAGGCGGAGGGGCCGGGCGGCTCACCGTCGATTCGTTCTATCGTCCTGGGGTCATTAACTTTTCCTTTATCGCCACGGCCTGCAGTATCGCCGCCCTAAACTTTTTGGGTTTTGACGGCATCAGTACCCTGGCCGAGGAAACTCGCAATCCTGGCCGAAACGTGAGCGGGGCTATTTTAATCTCCCTATTCATTATCGGCGCGGTCTTTTTAGCCCAGACCTATGTGGTCTCCCTAATCGAACCCAATTGGGAAGCCGTCAAACCGGAAACGGCCTTCTTTGACATCATGGAAAAGGCCATGGGCACTGGCTTTAGAATTCTTCTCTTGGTGGTAAACATCTTGGCCGTTGGTATCGCCAATACCCTAAACGCCCAAGCCGCTTGCAGCCGCGTTTTGTTTTCCATGTCCCGTGACGGTTTACTGCCAAAATTCCTTTCCAAGATTCACCCAAAATATCAAACCCCTTACGCCGGCGTGACCTTTATTGGCGTTTTGTCTATGGCTTGCGCCTTAATCTTCACCGTTGACGGGCTGGCCCGTCTGGTTAACTTCGGAGCCATTTCTTCTTTCGTGGTCTTAAATATCTCGGTTATTCGCTACTTTTTCTTTATCGAAAAAAAACGCGATCTCAAGGGTATTATTCGCTACCTACTTTGCCCCATCATCGGTTCCGTTATCCTACTCTATGTCTGGACAGGTTTTGACTCTCTGACCCAGATTGTTGGTTTCTCTTGGCTGGCCATAGGCCTGGTGATTGGCTACGTAAAAAGCAAAGGCTACAAGGAAGTCCCCGACGCCTTCAAAAAATCATTTGTTTAAAAAGGTAATTTCGCCCTGAGATTTTTCTTTCTCCAGGTGAAATTTTTCCCTCCAAAACCGTCCCGATCGGCCGCCTACGGCCAGTCTGGGCGGTTTTGGCTTTTTGGCCTGGCTATTTTCAAGGGGCTTTTTTTATGGGATAATTAACCAGGCCATTCTTACCTAACCACGGGCCAATAAAAGCCTTTAACCTTGGTAAACCTTAAGGCCCAGGGTTAAAAAAAAGGCTCATGATAAAATTTTAACAGCCCAGTCAATGAAAATCTCGACAACTTTCATAAAAAAGGCTCATGATAAAATTTTAACAGCCCAGCCAATGAAAATCTCGACAACTTTCATAGTAAAATTTTGGACAAAGGATAAATGATTAAGGCCAAATCCAAAAGCCGTAAAATAAAATTTCCCGCCTGGTCAGTTCTGGGCCTTGGGCTGGTTTTGTTTTTTGGCCAAGTAATCTTGGCTAAAGCTGGCCTGGCCCAAAATAACCCGATCCCAGATAAACTGGCCCAAAATGAGCCCTCGTGGGCAAGTGAAATGGCCAGAGGAATCGAGTTTATTTGGGCTTGGTTTTGGTTGAATTTTAGAAGCCTCGATTTTAGTCAGCAAATAACCGTAGCTTTCGGGGCGCTTTTGGTCATTGTTGTTTTGGTTTTGTTTTTTTGCGGTTGGTTTTTTAGAAAAAAAATTCAAGCCCTGCCGGCCCAAAATGACCCCATGGTGACTGGGCCCGCGGCCCCTTTGGAAAAAAAAGCCTGGTCAGCCCATCAAAGCTCGGTTTACGTGCCCAAAGAACTTTTTCCTGACCAGTGGTTTGAAGGTATCGATCAGGGCCAATTGGACTCCTATCTGGCCAAGGCCACCCGAAAAGCCACGGCTGATTTTTTTTCAGCCCTAAAAATTGGAGAAACCAGCCCAGACCCTGAGGCCTCGGCCAAAAAACTGGCCAACAAGCCCCCACATCCCCAAAAGCTGGTCGCGGCCACGGAAAAACTCTCCCTTTCCCTCCTCGGGCTATTGACCGAAAATGAACTTCTCCAAATCTTAAACGCAAACCAGCAAGTCGATGCCAAGGAACATCATTTACTTAGCCTTCACCTGGCCCGGCTCCTTAGGCCCATCAGGCTCCAGAGACCAAAAGTTTCGGCCGGAGAGATTAGACCCCTGGCCGTGGGCCTAATGGCCCTTTTTGGGGCCCTGGCTGGAAATTTCCTGGCCGGGCTAAGTTCCTTGGTCTCGGCTGACCAGCCCGCCCTCAGAATCCTGGGCCTAGCCGCCGGGGCTTTTTTGGGCTCCATTTTGGCCATTTTTTTGTCGCAAAACACCCGGGCCCGGCGAATTTTACTGGCTGGGGTGGGCGGCTTGGCCTTTTTTGACGCCCTTTCGACCATTTTTTCCGGGGCATTTCTGGCTTTTATCCCCGCCCTG
>JAITJP010000048.1 GCA_031278835.1 Deltaproteobacteria bacterium | reverse complement strand
CCCAATCCGCTTGGCCCTAAAGGCGGCCAGCTCCAAAGAAGCCTGATGTCCAAAGCCATTGAACACAACATTTGCCTTCTGGGCGGTCCTGGCTCCGGAAAAACCTGTTTTCTGGCCGGCCTGGCTCTGCTTTCGGAAAGCACTCAAAAAAATTCCTTTCAGCTTAAGGGCAAAAGCGGCACCGAGAGCCACCTCTGGTTAACGGAACTCTCCAGGACCATAAGGGCCGGCCAGTGGCCGGCCTCAACCACGGCCACCAGGCTTTTTGAATTGGATTTTGTCACCAAGGGCCGGGTCATTGCCTTAAAAATGATTGACTACGCCGGTGATTCTTTATACGAAACCGGCGGCGATCTGGACCAAGAAATTACCATGGAAATCGGTAATTTTTTAAATTCCTGCCATACCATCATACTGCTTTTGGATCCAAGCGTTGACGTCATCCAATACGATTTCGCCCATCCAGATGATCTTAATTATTCAACCGAGAGAGTCAGCTCACTTTTAACGGCCGTTTTAGGCCCATCTTTAAACGATTCCTTGGCTAAAATGGACCTGGCCTTGGTTATTTCCAAGGCCGATACCGTGGGGGGAAAACTCGATTCCGAATCGGCCAAGAAAATGATTAAATCATCATTACCGGGCTTTTATGAAAAGCTGAGCACATACCTTGATAAAGATCACCTTGGCCATTTTTTTATTTCCGCCGTCGGCTCTACCCTACCCAGTCTTGACGGTTACGATAAGCCGGCCTCGGAACCTAATCCCCAGGGCTACGAAGCTTTATTTGACTGGATAATTGGCCGACGAGACCAGAAAAAAAGCTCACGAAAAAGACTGGCCTGGCTTTTGGCCTTTTTGTTGGCGGCTTTTTTATACTTGGCCGTTTATAATTATTACTCCAGCCAAAGCGCCCTTATCGGTAATCCCACCAGGTCCCTGTCTGAAAAAATTGAAACTTACAATAACTTAGCCTACAAAACCGCTGACCTTGAGCTGGCCATGGACCAGTTAGTCGAGCAAAATTTAACTCACTTTAGATATGAAATGGAGAGCGCCAAAACCGAGGAACAACTTGAAGAGCTACGCTCCAAAATGGCCGCCCTTAAAGATCTAAAAAACACTTCATTTGAGCATGAAATTCAAATCTTAGACCATGAGATTATGGCCAAGCAAGAAGAAATTTTAGTGGACAAAATAAAATATTACATTGATAACAATAACTTAGAAGAAGCCTCCATTAATATCGGCCAATACAAAGATAAATATCCCCTCGGCCAATTAGCCGCGACCGTTAAAGAAATGGAGCTTATTTTAACCAACAAACGTACCGACTCGGCCCTGCGCCAAATAACCGACCTCACCACCACCCGGCGCTCCAAAAGCTCCTGGCCGGCCTATTTGGAGGACAAGGCCAAGGCCATCGAGGATTACTTAAACGATTCTCAAATCACCCTTTCCAGTGCCCAGAGATCCGAAATCAAAAGAGCCGTTGAATTGGCCCGCTATTTTTCCACCAATTCCGAATTTACTTTAACCATTAAGGGGGCCACGGGTTTAGTCCAGCCCTACGACACCTATCTTAAAATTCAAATTAATGGCAAAGCCCCCTCCACCTTTCAAACCCTTAGCCAAAATTCCAAAAATCCCTCCTGGAACCACCCTGAGCGAATTAGATGGAGCCCGGGCGATGAGGTAACCATTGATTGGTATTATGATGGTTATTTCGGCGACGACATCATGGCTCAAATAAAAACCGAGACCTTTTGGTCCATAGAAAAATTATATGGCTCAGTATCCCTGACCAGCCAAGCAGACGGCCGCAAAAAACTATCTTCAAATCCACAAATTTTCTTTGAATTAATCGGCAGTGAATCAGGCGGCTCCCGGCGATTTGAAGCCAACGATTGGACTTTACTTAAAAACTACATTCACCCCGGCACGGCCTGGACAAGCGGCCAATAAAACCAGCCTCCTTTTTGCCCTGGACAAGCGGCCAATAAAACCAGTCTCCTTTTTGCCCACAAAATTTCCCTTTCAAGCCGGCTTTTGCTTTTAAATTAACCGCCCTGCTCGAGGGCCGGCTCGATGGTCTGCTCCGGTCCTGGCCTATGCTCTTGGGTAAAATTTAATTTTCTTGCGGGCCAATTATTAACAATTTGAGTTATATTAAAAGCCTTAGGAATATTTATTAACCTGTCTAAATTAGTCTTAAATTTCTAAAAATTTCTAAATTATATTTTTGCTTTAAAATAATATATTTAAACCTTTTTTGATCAATATGTACTCTATACCAAGGCTATAAAAAATATCCCGCTAATTTCTAAGGCTAAGCAATATCATAAAAGAGCTTATAGGTCTGTAGACTTGGAAGCCAGCCCAGCTTAGGGCCGGGCTCTTTGGGGCCGCGACAAAATCCTAGCTTAGGGATAAAACATCAAAGATAGAGGCTAATACAAATTGTATTAATTAGAATATTTTTTATTTTTATTATCAGTCTTTAATGCCAGGGAATATTTTTTAAAGATATAAATTTATCATAAATTTCTATAAAAATTTTAATAAATTTTTTAGAATTTTTTGCCTAATATGAGCTTGGTTTAGCGGCAATAAATACTGGCTTATTTGTTCTATTAGCAAATCAGATCATTACAATAGAAATTAAATAAATTAGTTGACTGGCTTGTCTTGATTTAAGACCAGAGACTTTTTAAGCCCTGAAATGATCTCAATAAAATAGCCGAATTATCAATGACACTAGGTTATAGATATTTTATTAATTATAGCTATTAGCAAAGTTAAATTAATTACATAAAGCTTTAGTTTGTTATTTATTAGTTCAAATATAACTTTAACTATCTATATAGTTTTAATAAATTTTTTAAAATTTTTTTGCCTAATATGAACTTGGATTAACGGCTATAAATACTAGCTTATTAGTTCTATTGGCTATTTAGATACCTACAATAGAAATTAAATAAATTAGTTCTCAGGCTCGTCTTGATTTACGGCTAGACTCTTTTTAAGTCCTGAATAGATCTCATTAAAAAAGCCGAATTATCAAAGACACTGGGTCATAGATATTTTATTAATTATAGCTATTATTGAAATAAAATTTATTTTGTAATGCTTTAGCTATTTTTTTATTTCTATAAAATAGTCTTTAAGTTTCTATATTTTTTGAAAAAATTTTTTGAAATTTTTTGCCCAATATGAACTTTGCTTAAGGGCTAGAAGTATAGTCGCTTTGGCTAGGTAATCTTGGTAAAGGCTATGGCCAGGTCAGGACGGTAAAGGCGGGCCCGGCTGGGTTAAAAAAGGTACCTGGTAATTCCTTTTTCGAGATTGTTTGAGAGAAAAAAAAAGTATCGATATTTACCCTAACTCATGATAGGATAATAGGAAAATCGCGCCTCGGGCGATTTGGCTATTTGGAGTGACCTTAAATAAAGAATGTTTAAATTGAATGAGCTAAAAAAAGTTAAGAGAAATTAGTTTTTTTAAGATTAAATAGTTTTATAGTTTGATTTTTAAAGCATAGTTTAGGAAAAATTAAGTCAAAAATGGTGTGGAATAGTTTACAAAGGAGACTTACGAACGTTAGTTTAGCGAAATTAGGCTTTTAGACAAATTTAATTATAGATAGTTAAAGTTGGGCTAGGGGCTGTGATTTTTTTAGCCAAAGTTTGTTGTCTTAGAGGTTTGTAGATATTGGGCTGTGGTTTTTTTATGTCTTTGGGCCTGGTTTTTAGGGATTGGGGATGGTTTTTTTTAGGTAGGGTTATCATTTAGTTGGTTTTTTGTTTGAGATGAGGGCCATAGGCCTGGTGATTAAGGGGCTTTTGGCGGTATTTTTTGTTTAAGATGAGGGCCATGGGGCTGGGTATTGAAGGTTATTTGGGGTGAAAATTTTTGCCCTAATGAGACTTATTTATTGGTTTACGGGCCAGGTAATTTTAGATTAGTTTGATTTAGTCAGGGCTGGGCTTTTGTGGGAGAGCCTTTGCTTGTAAAAAATGGATATTAAAAGCCCTGACTTGGCTTTTGGTTTTTATTTAGCTTTTTTATAGGTATTGGTTTTATTCGATAGGCTGTTTTTTTAAAAACCAATAGCTATTTAAAATTAGAAATTCTAAACTCCCGGGTTGGAATTTTTCATGAGGTGGTCATTAGTCTGAAATATTTTTCAAAATAAAACTTTGTTTTTTGGTTACAACAAAGCCAGATTACGTATATGGTTTTAGGCGCGAGTATATATAGAGTTTTTTTTTAATAAGAAAAGGCGGTTTTATTTATGGCTATTGAAGATCCAAAAACTTCTATTTTCGCCCCCATATCGGGCGTTATAGTGCCCATTACCGAGGTGCCCGATCCCACCTTTGCCCAAAAAATGGTTGGGGACGGAATCGCCATTGATCCTATCGAAGAGGCTCTTTGTTCTCCTTGCGACGGAAGAGTAGCCCAAGTTCATCCCTCCAATCACGCTCTAACCATCGCCACCTCGAACGGTATTGAAATCTTGATGCACATCGGCATTGATACGGTGAGCTTAAAAGGTCAAGGTTTTCAAGCCCTGGTCAAGGAAGGCGATACGGTTAAACTCCACGATAAACTTATTCTTTTTGACGCCGACTTTGTGGCCAAAAACGCCCTGAGTTTACTGACCATGGTGGTCATAACCTCGGAAGGGGCCAAGGTGGCGCCCTTGTCTACGGGTTTGGCCAGTTGCGGCCAGACCCCGCTTTTGGAAGTCTCAAGCGGCAACGGGGCCGAGCCGGAGACCGGTGGGGGCGGCATCGTCATCTCCCTGCCCATCGTTATCCTTAACCCCGACGGTTTACACGCCCGGCCTTCGGCCGTTTTAAGTTCAAACGCCAAAAAATTCAAAAGCTCCATTAAGATCATTAAGGGCGACCAGGAAGCCAACGCCAAGAGCGTGGTCGGTTTGATGGGGCTTTCCATCAAGCAGCACGATAGCGTGGTCGTTTCGGCCGATGGAGTCGATTCGGCCCAAGCCATCGCCACCTTGGTGCCCTTAATTGAGGCCGGCTTGGGCGAAAGCCTCCACGTCATCCCTGGGCAGAAAAAAGACACCAAGGCCCCCTTGTCTTTACAAAAGCAAGATACGGCCGCCCTTTCAGACGATCCTAACCTCATTATGGGAGTTGGCGCCTCGCCGGGCCTGGTTACCGGCACCATTTTCCAGTTAAGGGATTTTTCCATCGAGCTGCACAAGGAAGGCTTTGGGGCCGAAAACGAGGAAAAGGATTTAAACGGGGCCATTGCCAAGGCCATGGGCGAATTGAATCAAATCGAAAAATCCCTGCGTTTGTCGGCCGATACCAGTAAGGCGGCCATTTTCTCGGCCCATCGGGAGCTTTTGGAAGATCCCGAGCTTAAAGAAAAGGCCTTAATTGGCATCAAAAAAGGCCAAAGCGCCGCCTTCTCTTGGCGGGAGAGCTATTTGGCCCAGGCCGAGGCCCTGGCTAAACTCGACAATGAGCTATTGGCGGCCCGGGCCACCGACATTAGAGACATTGGCGAAAGGGTGCTTTCCCACCTGGCCGGCTTTGAAAAACGAAGCGCCGCCATCCCGGACCAGTCCATTCTCATCGCCACCGATCTGACCCCCTCAGACACGGCCAACCTGCAAAAAGGCAAGGTCCTGGGCTTTTGTTTGACCGGGGGCAGCGCCACCTCACACGCCTCGATCTTGGCCAGGGCGGCCGGCATTCCGGCGGTGGTGGCCGCCTCGGAAGCAATCTTGGAATTAAAAAACGGCTCCACGGTTATTTTAGACGGCGACCAGGGCAGCCTGAGATTAAACCCCTCGGACCTTGAGATCGCCCAGGTTAAGGAAAAACAAGAACAAGCCGAAAAAATCCATAAGCAACAATTAATCGAAGCCATCGAGTCGGCCACGACCACGGACGGCTTTAAGATAAAAGTGGTCGGTAACATCAGCGGCTCTCCCGAGGCGGCCGAGATTCCGGCTTTGGGCGGAGACGGCGTGGGCTTACTTAGATCGGAATTTTTGTTCTTGGAAAGGGCCGACGCCCCAACCGAGGAAGAACAAACCGAGGCCTACGCGGCCATCGCCACTAGCCTAACTAGAGATCGAGACCTGATCGTCAGGACCCTGGACGTGGGCGGCGATAAGCCCTTGGCCTACTTACCTCTGCCAGACGAGATTAACCCCTTTTTAGGCATTAGGGGCATCCGTTTAAACATGCTAGGCACCGAGATGTTCTCGGCCCAGGTGCGCTCGATTCTTAAAGTGGCCCATCTAACTAAGCTGGGCATCATGTTCCCAATGGTTTCCAGCATCTCTGAGTTTGAGGCGGCCCGGGACATCGTTCTTAGGGAAAAAGCGGCTTTGGGGGTAAGCGATCCGGTTCAACTGGGCATAATGGTCGAGGTACCCTCGGCGGCCATGATGTCCGATCTCTTGGCCAAGGAAGTTGATTTTTTCTCCATCGGCACCAACGATCTGACCCAATACACCTTGGCCATCGATCGCGGGCATCCCAAACTGGCCAAGATGGCCGACGCCCTCCATCCGGCCGTCCTAAGGCTTATAAAAATCACCGCCGACGCGGCTCACCGGGAAGGCAAATGGGTGGGGGTATGCGGCGGCATAGCCAGTGACGTTTTGGCCGTGCCCGCTCTCATCGGGCTGGGAGTGGACGAATTAAGCGTCAGCATCAAGGGCATCCCGGCGGTTAAGGCCGTCGTCAGAAAATATAGCCTGGCCAGGTGCCAAGAAATCGCCACCGAGGCCTTAAACATGAGAACGGCCGTTGAGGTTAGGGGCCTATTGACAAAAATCAGCCAAGGCATGGAACGACAAACGGAAGGCGGCGTAGGAGAGGTACTTTATGAAAAATCCATTTAGTAACGCTTCGGGTTTTTTCCAACAAATCGGAAAATCGCTCATGTTGCCGGTGGCCATCCTACCGGTGGCCGGCATTCTCCTGGGGGTCGGAAAGTCCTTTCTCATCCCGGCTTCGGAGAATCCGGACCTTTTTCCCAATATCATCTTTTTTCTCATGTCGGAGGCCGGAAGCGTAATCTTCGCGAACCTGTCGCTCATCTTCGCCATCGGGGTGGCCTTGGGGTTTACCGAAAACGACGGCGCCGCCGCCCTATCGGCCGTAGTTGGCTATCTGGTCATGACCACCACCATCGGGGTCATGGCCCTACAAGTTTTTCACCTAGACCCGGATCCCGAAAAAAGGCTAATCGACACCGTTTTGGGGATACAGACCATAGATACCGGGGTCTTTGGCGGCATAATCATGGGCGGCATAGCGGCCGGGCTCTTTAACCGATTCTACCGAATGGAACTGCCTTCGTATCTGGCCTTTTTCGCCGGAAAACGGTTCGTTCCCATCGTGACGGGCGTCGCGGCCATCGTTACGGGCGTTGTTTTAAGCTGCCTTTGGCCGCCGGTTAAAGAAGTCATCATGGTTTTTTCCAACTGGGCCGCCTATTCCAACCCAGTCTTGGCCGCCAGCCTTTATGGTTTCGTTGAGCGCCTTCTTTTGCCCCTCGGGCTCCACCACGCCTGGAACGTCCCCTTCTTTTTTGAAATAGGCTCGTACGTTGACCCGGCAACCGGGAACGTGATCCACGGCGACATAAACCGCTTTTTCATGGGCGATCCCACCGCGGGCATTTTAAGCGGCGGTTTTTTAACCAAGATGTTTGGCCTTCCCATGGCCGCCGTGGCCATATGGCGTTCGGCTTTGCCGGAAAACCGGGACACCGTCGGAGCCATCATGATTTCGGCCGCCCTGACTTCGTTTCTGACCGGCATCACCGAGCCCATTGAATTTTCTTTCATGTTCATCTCGCCCTTATTGTATGGCATCCACGCCGTGCTGACCGGGACGGCCTTCGCGGTAATGAACTTACTCGGGGCTCGCTTGGGCTATACTTTCTCTCAGGGCGGCTTGGATTTTATTCTGTACTACGCCCAGGATTACAAACCCTGGCTGGTATTGATCGTTGGCCCCATTTACGGGCTAATATATTACTTCACTTTTAGGGGCTTAATTTCGCTCTTAAACATAAAGACCCCTGGCCGAAGCGAAATGAAACAAGAACTTGGCTTAAGCGGAAACGATCTTGATAAGAGCGATTATTCCCGTAGGATCGTCTGGGCTTTGGGCGGACGCAGTAATATTACCAAGCTAGACAATTGCATAACGCGTCTAAGGGTTGAGGTCAGCGATCCGGCCAAGGTCAATTCCAAGTCGCTTAAAAACTTAGGGGCGGTGGGCGTCGTCGAGCGAGGCACGGCCGTCCAAGCCATTTTCGGAACCAGGGTCGGTAACATCAAGTCCGACATCGACGATTACTTGAAGTTCGCCGGTGACGACGCCGAACTGCCAGCCGAAATGGCCACGGCCTTAGCCGGGGAAAGGGTGGCCCAAGTCGCGGCCCCGGCGGAAGCGCCCGTCCCAGACGCCACGCCAGAGGAACTGGAAAAAATCAGGGAATTTTTGGGCGGGGCGAACAATATCGAGTCCTTTAAGCCCGGCGCCGCGACCAGGCTCATCATAACCCTCAAAGACAAGGGTTTAATCAATCTCGAAGCGGCCAGAAAGGCCGGGTTTGCCATCTTGTCCCCGCACCAGGGTAATTCCGTCCAGGTCATCGTCGGACGTCACCCCGAACGCTTTAAGGACCTAAAGGCCGCCTAAGGCCAAACCCCATAACCTTAAAAATCAAATAGCCGAGGGGCGATGCCCACTCGGCTATTTGATTTTTGGGGACTGGACAAGCTTGGAACCGGCCATGCTTGACAATGGCCAAGCTTGACACCGGGACCGGGGGGCAAATATCAAAGCCTATTAGGCTATAAGACTATATCGCCGAGGCCTCGC
>JAITJP010000018.1 GCA_031278835.1 Deltaproteobacteria bacterium | reverse complement strand
ACGCTCTTCCGATCTATTTGAGTATATTTTTAATTAATTAAAGAGTTAAATTTTTATACAAAAATAAGAAGAGTTTGACTAAAATTTTTCGCGAATGGAGCAAAAATTCCAGTCTAGGCTTACTCAGCAATCAAAAATTAAATATGCTTAAATAGCCACAAATGCAATTATTGGACCAATGAGCTTAAAAAACCCAGCCAGGCCTGAGAGGAAACCGCCCAAAGGGCTCCAGGAAGGCCATTTTGGCCGAGAAAATCATGACTTAGTAAGCTTATGGGCTTTTGGCCCAGCCTGGGCCGGTAGGCTTTCCCCGGCCGGCCGACTTGGTCCTTGGAAAAAAATGTCGTCAAATGAGACACTCATGTCAAGGTGGCTACAAAAAGTGTCCGAATAAACTACAGCCGCTTCATAAACAGGGCGGCTGACCGCCGGGCGGCCCGCCCAGAGGCCAGCGCTTTGGTCTTGGCTGGAAAAAATTGATTATTTTAGTTTATTTAGAGATTAAACAAGTTAAAGAAAAAAAAATTAACGAAAAATTATTTTTCTTAGATTAGATTTTTAGTTACTTAAATATATAAAGATAATAGAGGTAAGTTTAATGAGTTTAAACTCTAAAACTTAAAAAATATTATTACTTGGCCGAGATATCGATAAGGGCTCCCATTTTTTTCTGGCCAAGACGGCCAAGGGCGGGGCTCTTTGACGGCTGGCCTAACCAAGGGCCTTGGAGGGCCCTAGGAGCTCAGCGGCGAGCTAGGAGCTATGACCCTAGGGGCCCCTTTGGAAAATGGCCGCCCTGGGGCCATTTGACCCCTTTATCGGCCTGTTTGGCCAGGGGCTCAGGTCGATTAAAAAGCTCCGGCCGCCGGAGCTTGGCCGCCCCCCAAAAATAAAAAAAAAGCACGATACCCCGAGAGGATTATCAGGGTATCGTGTATTTATGGAGGGCGTCAAAGGGGGAGACTGGGCGAGAGTTTACTAGGCGAGCATTGGTTTAAGGGCGGGGGAAACATCGAAATCAGCCTCGGTGGCCTGTTTAATGTCATCAAGGCTCAGGTTGGGGCCAATCTCGATTAGGGTTAGGCCGTCGCTGTAATCAAAGACGCCCATTTCGGTCACGATGAGGTCAACTTCTTTGACGGCCGTTAAAGGCAGAGTGCATTTTTTGAGGATTTTGGGACGGCCCTTGGCCGTGTGTTCCATGGCGATGATGACTTGACGGGCCCCGACCACCAGGTCCATGTCCCCGCCCATGCCCGGGACCATCTTACCGGGGATCATCCAATTGGCTAGGTTGCCTTCCTCATCGACTTGAAGGGCCCCCAGGACCGTGGCCCTTAGGTGACCGCCCCGGATGATGGCAAAGGAGGTGGCGCTGTCAATGGAGGCCCCGCCCGGCAGAATGCTGGAGGGCTGGCCGGCGGCGTTGACGATATCCCAGTCTTCGCTGCCTTCCTGGGGGGCCGGACCCATGCCCAAAAAGCCGTTTTCGGCGTGCAGGGTGATGTTCACGCCTTCGGGCAAGTAGTTGGCCACCAAGGTCGGTATGCCTATGCCCAGGTTGACCACATCGCCGTTTTGAAATTCACGGGCCACCCTTCTGGCGATCAATTCCTTGGAATTCATTTTTTTTACCTCTAAGCCTGGACCAAAAAATCCACGAAGATGCCGGGAGTCATGACCATGTCGGGATCGAGCTGGCCGATTTCAACGATGTTTTCAACTTCGGCGATAACCGTTTCGGCGGCCGTGGCCATGGCCACGTTAAAGTTGCGGGTGGCCAGGCGGTAGTGGATATTGCCGGCCTTGTCGGCCAGGTGGCCTCGCAAAATGGCGAAATCGGCTTTTAGGGGTAACTCAAGTAAGTAATCGCGCCCGGAGAGGTTTAGAACTTGTTTGCCATCGGCCACGGTCGTGCCCACCCCGCTGGGCGTCAAAAAGCCGCCCAGGCCGGCCCCACCAGCCCGGATGCGCTCGACAAAAGTGCCCTGGGGGATTAGTTCAAATTCCAACTCCGAGGCGTTAATTTGCCGGCCGGTTTCCGGGTTTAAGCCCACGTGGGTGGCTTTAAGGGAACGGACCATGCGATTTTCGATTAGCTTGGCCACGCCCACCCCGGGCAAACCCGTGTCATTGCAAATCAAGGTCAGGTCCTTTTTCCCGGCCTCGATTAAGGCGTTGACCAAGGTCTTGGGCCCGCCGCAGTTCATAAATCCCCCGAACATGACCGAGGCCCCGTCCGGGATAAGATCGGCCGCTTGTTTGGCGCTTATGATGGAAACTGGCATGATTTTTTTCCTTGTCTTTCAAAATCTCTCCACGATCATGGCCGTGCCCATGCCGCCACCGATGCATAAAGTGGCCAGGCCCCGTTTTAAATTTCTGGCCTCCAAGGCGTGGAGTAAGGTCACCAAAATACGGGCCCCGCTGGCCCCAATGGGATGGCCAAGGGCGATGGCCCCGCCGTTGACGTTGACTTTTTCCAAATCAAAACCCAGTTCCCGGCCCACGCCCAAAAACTGGGCGGCGAAGGCCTCGTTGGCTTCAATCAAATCAAGGTCCTCGATTTTCCAACCAGCCTGGTCCAAGGCTTTCCGGGTGGCCGGGATGGGGCCCAGGCCCATGACACTATGATCGACGCCCTCGGAGGCGTAGGAAACGATGGCGGCCAAGGGTTTTAGGCCCATTTCCAAGGCCTTGGACTCAGACATGACCACCAAAGCGGCCGCCCCGTCGTTTATGCCCGAGGCGTTACCGGCCGTAACCGAGCCCTCTTTTTTGAAAGCCGGCTTCAATTTGGCCAGCGATTCGGCCTCGGTGCCTTTTCTAGGAAACTCGTCTTGGTCAAAGACGCTCTGGCCTTTTTTAGTGGAAATGATGACCGGGACTATCTCTTTTTTCAAAGCCCCGGACTCTATGGCGGCCACGGCCCTCTTTTGCGATAAAAGGGCGTGATCGTCTTGCTCCTTACGACCAATGGAGCATTGTTCAGCCACGTTTTCCGCCGTTATGCCCATATGGTAGTCATTAAAGGCGTCCCAAAGCCCATCCCTAATCATTTCATCAACCAAAACCGAGTCGCCCATCCTAAGACCGGCCCGGGCTTTTTCTAGCAAATACGGGGCCAGGGACATGTTTTCCATGCCGCCGGCCACCAGGCACTGGGCATCCTGGGCCTTGATGGCCTGGGCGGCCAGGGCCACGGCTTTTAGGCCCGAGCCGCAGACTTTGTTGATGGTTACCGATGAGGTCACCACGGGCAAACCGGCCTTGACGGCCGCCTGCCTGGCCGGGTTCTGACCCAAACCGGCCTGCAAGACGTTACCCATGATGACCTCATCGGGATGGCTGGGGGACAAATTAGCCCTTTTCAAGGCTTCCTTGATGACGATGGCCCCCAATTCCACGGCCGGCACGCTCGCCAGGGCCCCATTAAATGATCCTATGGCCGTGCGTACGGCGCTGACGATGACCGGTTTCATAATTCACCTCGGAGGGTTTTAAGGCCAAGAATTGACCTGGCCTCATCGGGACTGGCCGGGGCGCCGTTGGTTTCTTTGATTATCCTAACGGCCCGCTCGACAAACTGAGCGTTACTCTTGGCCAAAACACCCTTGTCAATAAAAATATTGTCTTCCATGCCGATCCTCACGTGGCCACCCAAGGCCAGGGCGGCCAGAAATATCGGCAAATGGCCTTTGCCCACGCCCAGGGCCGACCAAGTCGACTCGGGCGGAATGAGACTTTGGAGAAAAACCAAGTTTTGCACCGTGGCCCCTATGCCCCCGGGCACCCCCAGCACGAACTGAAAATGGATCGGGGCGCTCAATATGCCCCGCTTGAGATAGTACAAGGCCGTGTAGACCATGCCGGCGTCAAAAATCTCCACCTCGGGCTTGACCCCATGCTCTCGCATAAAAAGGCCAAGTTTTTCCAAAAATGCCGGGGTGTTATAAAAGACGCTGTTGTGGTTCCAATTCATGGTCCCACAGTCGTAGGAAGCCAGTTCCGGCTTTAGGGCGGCCAAATGGATCATGCGACTTTCATCGGTGGCGTTCAAATCACCGCTGGTGGTAAGATTAAGCACGATATCGCATTTTTCTTTAATTAAGGCCGTGGTTTCTCGGAACTTCTCCAGACTCATGGTGCCCAGTCCAGAATCGTCTCTCATGTGCAGGTGGGCCACCGAGGCCCCGGCTTGCCAGCATTCATAGACATCCTCGGCAATCTCTTTGGGCGTGAAGGGAATGGCCGGATTGTCTTTTTTGCTGGGCCAAGCTCCGGTCGGGGCTATGGTAATGATAACTTTTGACATTAGTTCTCCAATTCTTTACTATTTAGTTGTTTGTAGAATAACATTAATAAGATAATTATTTAAACCTTGCTTGGACTCATTCATTTCGCTTTCTGACCAAGATTGAAAACCTTGGCCCTTTGTTTTAAAACCAAGTTGACCTTTTTTTACCAATTCTTGAAGACTCTTGGATGGTTTTTTGTCATGACAGAGAAATTTCAAGATATATTCATGTATGTCCAAGACAAGATCGAGACCTATCATATCGGAGTTTTCCATGGGCCCCAACTGGGGCAGCCTTAGCCCAAAGCCGTGACGGATGGCCTGGTCAATGGTCTGGGCGTCGGCGATGCCCTCATCCAAAATATGAAAAGCTTCCCGCCACAGGGCGTGTTGCATGCGGTTACCCACGAAACCGGGCACGTCTTTTTTCACGTGTATGGCTTTTTTACCAGCCCCCTTCATGATGGCCATGGTTTTTTCCACCACCTCGGGGGCCGTGTCAAGGGTTTGCACCACCTCAACCAAGGGGATGAGATAGGGCGGGTTCCAAAAATGCGTCCCAATGATCCTTTCTTTGTGGAGGGCCTTAGCGGCTATTTGGGTAACGCTCATGACCGAGGTATTGGTGGCCAAAATGACTGGCCCCGGGCAGACCTGGTCAAGTTCCCGAAATATGCCTTGCTTTAAT
>JAITJP010000434.1 GCA_031278835.1 Deltaproteobacteria bacterium | reverse complement strand
AGTTTTATATGGCCCCGCATGGAGGTCAAAATCTTAGGAATAACCGACTGACTCTCTCCTTGGTCAATTGCCGGAAATTCATCATGACTTTTCCTGCCGGCCAAGAGTTCTGTTAGCGTGGCTGGACTTAAGGCGAAATCGCGTTCCTGTCCCGTCTCTGGCCAAGCCTCAAGCGTGAAAACCAAGTTATTAAAGACTGATTCCACAAGCCATACCGGTGGACGACCCAGGGTTGCCCCACGCGGATCGGTTAATTATGATGTATTGTCCAATTAAAGACAAGAGAAAAAAAAGAGCCTTTATTCACTAGGTTTGGTTTCGGTCGGCTGGCTTTCGCCAGAAACAAGGTCTTTAGTCGAGTTTTGTTCAGCGGCGTTTTGCTCAGTCGCGCTTTGATCTGTCGAACTTTGCTCAGCGGCCGGCTCACTTGACGTAGTCGCCCCGCCCTCGGCAGGCGCTGAAACTCCAGGATCTTTGGCCGCGCTGTCCGAAGTGGAATCGTCGTTACCAGCGGCTGGAGCCGCGGCCTCAGGAGCGGTGGTTTCAGGCGAGGTTTCGGAGATGGCCTCAGTCGGGCTCACTTCTAAACTGGGGGCGGGAAGTAAGGATGGGTCAACTGGTATTTGGGCCTCTTCCTCGGAAACGGATCTGCCCTCGACCGGGGCGGCCACTGGGACTGGTTCAGGATCGGCCTCAATGACTGACCCTCGTTTGTAGGCCCCTTCCGCGAAAACCGAAAGTGTCAGAGAAGTTACCATGAAAACTATGGCCGCCACGGTGGTCACTCTGCCAATGAAGGTGCCCGGACCTCTGGCCCCAAAAACCGAGGACGAGGAACCGCCAAAAGCCGCTCCCAAACCGGACCCCTTCCCGGTCTGCAATAGGACGCTGATCATCAAAATGATGGCCACGACAACATGAATCAAAGTGATAAAAGAGAACATTCGACGACCTGAGACAACACCCCAGCACCATGGGGGCAAAAAGTTTCTAAAACAGAGGATCTATCTAAACAAAACAAAGACCCAATCAGAATTTGTAAAGATTTACTTCCCGAATTTAACGATTTTAGCAAAGGAATCAGCTTTGAGACTGGCCCCTCCAACCAAAAGGCCATCTATGTCAGGCTGAGCCATGAGAGCTTCGGCGTTTTCTGGTTTGACCGAACCGCCATAAAGGATCCTGATGGTCTCGGCGGGAAGGCCTAAGTTTCCCAGCTCTTTACGAATAAAGGCTTGGGTTTCTTGGGCTTCTTCTTTGGTAGCCGTCTTGCCCGTCCCTATAGCCCAGACTGGTTCATAAGCCAAGATCAAATTTTTTTCGTCTTTGGCTTTAAAATCGGCTAAACTGCCTTTAAGCTGAGTGGCCAGGACCTCGAAAGTCCGGCCTGATTCCCTTTCGGCCAAGGTCTCGCCCACGCAAATAACGGCCAACAGCCCGGCCGCCAGGGCCGCTGAAAGTTTTTTCGAAACCCACTCGTCGGTATCGCCAAAATACTGCCTGCGCTCACTGTGGCCGATAAGAACCATTTTAGCCCCAGTGGAAACGATCATTTCGGCGGAGATCTCTCCGGTAAAGGCGCCTTCTTTTTCCCAGTGAAGGTTCTGGGCCCCAATGATGACGGGACTTCCCTTAACCGCTTGAGCCGCCCTTTGTAGGGCCGTGGCCGGTACCGCCAAAGCCGCCTCCCGGTCAGTCAAGTCCCCAATCAGCGGGACGAATTCTTCGATAAAAGCGACGGCCTGGTCACCTGTCTTAAACATCTTCCAGTTTCCGGCCAAAAAAGGTCTTCTGGACATGATGCCCTCCCGCTCGTGGCCTCTAAATAAGCCACATTGTGTAAGTTGAGATGTCACTAAAGCCGGATCGCCTAAAACGAACAGTCTCGGGACCAAAGGCCAAGGCTTTGGCGATCTGAATTTTTTATTATAAATAATCTTGAGAAGAAAAACAAGTTGCTTTTTAACTTTCTGAGAGGGTATTATAAAAGTTTATGGTACTGGGCTCAATTTTTTGTTCCTGGCCAGACCATTTTACTCGTTTTTTTTGGCTCTAGGCCTAAGTTCTCAAAACCTAGGTCCCAACATAGATTTTTCGTATTGGCATTAGGATTATGATTACCCGCTTCGCTCCCAGCCCAACCGGCCATCTTCACATAGGCGGGGCCAGAACGGCCCTTTTTAATTATCTCTTAGCCAGGAAAGAAAACGGACGCTTCGTTCTTAGGATTGAAGACACCGACGCCCTGCGCTCCACGGAAGAATACACCCAATCCATTTTAAAGGCCATGAAATGGTTAGGCCTTAGCTGGGACGGCGAGCCCATCTTCCAAAGAGCCCGAAGCCAGTTTCATCGAGACAAGGTTTTGTGGTTGGTTGAAAAGGGACTAGCCTACTGGTGCCATTGTAAGCCCGAGGAAATTGAAATAAGCCGCCAAAAAGCCATGGCCGAGGGCGGAAAACCTCGCTACGATGGGCGTTGCCGAGAATTGGGGCTGGGCCCAGCCCCCGGAGCCGCGGTCCGTTTTAAAGGGCCAGATTCCGGCCAAATCGGTTGGACCGATCTGGTAAAGGGGCCCATAGTTTTTGAGGCCACCGAACTTGACGATCTGGTGCTCCTTAGAAGCGACAATATGCCGACCTACAATCTGGCCGTGGTCGTGGACGACATCGACATGGGCATTACCGAGGTCATTAGGGGTGACGACCACGTAAACAACACGCCCAGGCAGATCCTCCTATACCGGGCCTTCGGGGCCAACCCGCCGAATTTTGGTCATCTGCCCATGATCCTGGGAGCCGACAAAAGCCGACTCTCCAAACGTCACGGGGCCACCTCGGTCATGGCCTACCACGATTTGGGCTATTTGCCCGAAGCCCTGGTTAACTACTTGGCTCGTTTGGGCTGGTCACATGGCGATCGGGAAATTTTTTCTCTCAAAGAAATGGAAGAACTTTTTAGCTTAAAAAACGTGGGTAAATCAGCGGCCGTCTTTAACCCCGAGAAGCTCGATTGGTTAAACGCCCATTACCTGAAAACCCGCGAGCCCCAGGATCTAGCCAATCTCCTTAAACCCTTTCTGGAAAAACGAGATCTCCCCCTTGCTAACCCACAAATCCTTAAAAAAATCGTCCTGACCTTACGGGAACGCTCCAAAACCCTCGAAGAGATGGCCTCCAAAGCCGAGTTCTATCTCTTGGATCTGCCCAAAATCGACCCAGATTCGGCTAAAAAAATCCTTAACCAACAAGGCCTGGCCATCCTGGCCCGCTGGAAGGAACTGCTAAAAAGCCCACCTCAAGATCATGGCGCCTTTGAAAACCAACTAAGGTCTCTGGCCGCCGAACTGGGAGTCAAAGCCGGGGTGGCCGCCCAGCCCCTTAGGCTAGCCTTAACCGGGGTCACGGCCAGTCCGGGACTTTATGAAGTCATGGAGATCCTAGGCCCCCAAGCCATCCAAAAAAGGATTGAAGCGGCTCTGGCCTACCAAGTCGCGTGATTTTTTCTATAAGGACTTGTAAGGCATGGAGAGATTTTATCTTTTAAAGTCACTAATAAGTTATTAATCTAGATAGTTATAACTAGATAATATCTCAACATTATGGTTTGTTTTATTTATAGTTAATAGATTTTGAGTTTCATAAACTGTTTTCTTATCAGCTGACAATAATTGAATTTTCAATTGATATTGCCCATCAGAAAGTAATCGTAATGGGATTGCCCTGCTAAATCCGGCTTTTACATTGCGATTTCTTCTAGAAATACTCATTACGGAAGAGTTTGTTAATCCATAATAACTATAAAATTTTGTATCGTTTAATAAAAGATATACTGAATCTACTTTAGAAAGACGGTTTTTTTCAATAGCCGCTCCTGTAAATAACAGATATGGATCATCAAAATTATTTACAAAACCGACATTGTTAAGAACCACCATTTTCTGATTTGAATCAAGCGATTCTATATTTTGTGTCTGAATCTCATCTTGATAAAAATCATCTTTAGAAAAGATATTCAATTGATTTTCTTTTAATAGGTCAGCTATTTGAACAACAAATTTGTAGTCTCCTTTATAAATTTGTTGTAGTAAATCAGAAGGTTGAGAATCAGCTGTATAATAATAATATTGAAATAATTTTCTATGATCTCTTTCTTTTCTAGAATGATTAGTTCCTATTACGAAGTAAGCAACAATAATAGTTATAAAAATATAGCTTAAAACTTTAAAAAATTTGCTTTTAGTACTAAAAATATATTTATAAAATTTTAAATAATCTTTATCGTATAAATATAGTATACAGCCTAAAATAATAGGCATGGACATGGCTATATATCTTGAGGCCGCTGATTGCTGCGGTCCAAAATTGCCCCGGCCAATAAATAAAACAATACCTACAATAAGACCATTTAATATTAAAGTTACCGGTAAAATATCACTTTTTCTGTTATTAAATATGAAATCAAATAATATAAAAATCGATAAAAGAAGTACAAATAATCCAAAAATTCTATCAGACGCAATATTACCTAAAAATAATAAGTAAAAAGATATAAAATCTTTAATATTTAAAAA
>JAITJP010000429.1 GCA_031278835.1 Deltaproteobacteria bacterium | reverse complement strand
CAGGGCGTTGAGGTCGGCCGGGTTGTCTTTGAGACGGCCCATCAGGCGGCCCCAGCGGATCAGTTTCTCGCCTTCGGCCGAGCGGCCAAATTTAATGTCCAGATTGCCCTTGAGGATATAAAATTCGTGATCGTCAGGATGCTGGGCTAGGCCGGCCTCGTAGACTTGGTAGAGTTTTTTGGTCGAACGCAGTTCGGCGTAAAGAAGGCCCATGCGTTTTAAGAGATCGCTATTATTGGGCGTGTAAAAGTGAGCGATTAAGACCGGTTCCAGGAGCGAGATGGCCATCTTGGCTTGTTTTCTTTCCAGTAAGGCCTTGGCCAGGGAACAAGCGGCGTCCAGATCGTCTCGGTTATTGACCAAGCGCTCCAGGGAATCGGCGATGGTAAACTCGCGGTTGGCTTCCTCGGTTAAGCCCATGCGAAAATAAACCCGGCCCAGCCCGTCGTAGGCCGAGATGGTCAGGGGCCTTAAATACAAAATATCCCTAAACCACTTGATGGCGTCGGCGTAGCGGCCCTTGGCGGCCAAGCCCTGGGCCCTTTTTAGCATGCTGGCCGGTTTTCTCTGAAAGCCAAAGGAAGACAAGATCATGTCAAAGATGTCTTCGAGGGGCGGGATGCGTTTCCAGATCTTGATGACCGAGGAGAAAGTGGCCGTGAGCCCCCTGGTCAAGGCGTTGCCGCTTTTGGGCGGCCCGCCGCCCGGGGCGGCTAAATCCATGGAGGCCACACCGGCCCCGCCGCCCAAACCGGCGCTGGGCAAATCTTGCCCCTGGTCCTCGGAATCGTCCTGGCCTGACTCTTGGTCGGCTGGAGCGGCTTTTCGGCTCCCAAAGGTATTGAGCTTGGAGCTGGCCGCCATGGAGGGGATTTCCGGCTCACCCAAGTTAAGGCTCTCCAGATCCGGGGCCGGCTCCGTTCCGAGCCGGCCGGCCCCCTGATCGGCCTGTCCGGCCAAATCGGGATCCTGCCCCAGGTTTTCTAGGTCCTTGACTTGTTCGCTCATACCGACCTCTAGACTTTTTCGGGTGACAATTTAAGGGCGAAAAATAACCGCCTTAGCTTTCCCCAGTCACTTCTTGCAAAACAAAGGCCAAGAAAATTCATAAGCCCGGGCCTCGGGCTTATTGGCCCCAAAGTTTACTTTTTGGCCTGGTCCGCGGTAAAATCGTCTCCAAGCCCGGGCCGCTAGCCCTAGGAAAAAGACTTTTTCCCAGTCCAAGTTCTTTGGAATCGCCTGGCTTTTTGGCCCATTATAGCACGACTGGCTTGGGCCCCTGGCTTGAAAATTTTTAGTTTTTTTGGGAGAAGGATTGACTTTGAGACTTTTCGACACCGATCCACAAGTTAAAGACAAAATTAACCGTTTTTTGCGCTGGCACGGGGGCTATATCCTTTTCGTGGCCGCTTTTTTTACCTTCATCTACGTGACCGGTTTATTTAAAAGCCATTTTTTTCTCAAAGAAAGATTTATCTACCTGGGCCTTTCTCCCATCACCACCATTATTTTTGTCCTAATCAGCCCCTGGCGCCAGCACTGGTACAAGGCCATCAAGGACATGTATCAAAGGCTTGAGGGCCAGGAAGTTTTATGCGTCCTGGCCGCTTTCGTCTTTCTGTTTGGTTTTTTTATCTACGGAATTTTTATTTGGGGCCTGGGCTCTTTGGGACCCTCTCTGGCCTATATGTAGTTAGATGGCTAGGTTAATTAGACCACATATTGGGCTTTTAAACCAAGCCCCGGCGGCTTGGCCCAAGCCCCTAGGCCTTTTTTTTCTGGCCCTGGCCTTTTTATTTATAATCCAACTAACCCGGCTCCCCTGGGTAGCCGGGCTAGCTGGGGGAAATCTCTGGGCCGATACCTTGAGGCTGGTCTACCCCAAGCAGCCAAAAAGCCTTGACCCGCAAGTCTTTCCGCCTGACCCGGCCGCCTGGCCCATCATCATGACCAGCTACCGGAGGATTTTTGACCTAAAGCCCGGGACCACGGAATTGGATAACCTCAATTCCTCGGCCGTGACTTACCGGGTCTCCGATGACGGGCTGATTTACACCATAACCTTACGGGAAGGCAGGACCTTTACCGACGGCAGTCCCGTGGACAGCCGAGCCGCCCTTTACACCTTCGATCGGCTCATGGCTGGGCAATGCGGCCAGACCTATTTCCCGTATTTGAAATTTATCGAAATTGTCGGGCCCTATACCTTTAGGCTGATTTTAAGCCAGCCCTGGCCGCCGTTTTTGGCCTCTCTGACCACGCCCATGGCTTCTTTGATTAGCCCAGGGCTGGAAAAGCGCGGCACGGGTTTTTTGGATCACCAGACCTTAGGTTCTGGCCGTTTCGTGGTCGATGAGTTTAAGCCGGGCTTAATAAGCTTAAAACTCAGAATTGATTTGGCCTCGATTCCCAGACTGGACCGGGTGGAATTTATCTACGATCCTGACGATCGATCTCGCTTTGAGCGGGTGGCCCAAGGTGAGGCCCATCTGGCCTGGGGGGTAAGCGCCCCGGCTGATTATTCGGGCCCGGCCAAGACCATTTTGGCCCCCTCGTTTGAGACCCGGTTTTTGGCCTTTAACATGACCCGGCCTTATAACAAAATGATTGGCACCCGGGAGGCCTTGGCTAATTTGGCCCGGGTGACCTTGTCGCCCAACGATCCCCTCGGAAGGCCCAGCTCGGTCTTTCCCAATGGCCTGGCCCCCCGATCGGCCCTAAACGAGAGCTTTGAGCCGGCCACTTTGGAAAAGCGAGCCGCCGAATTGTTGTCTCAGATTGGCCCCTCCAGGATTCCCTTGGATTTGGTTTTTCAGGCCAACGACGAACTGGGCCTCAAAGACGCCGAAAAACTGGCCGAAAAACTTTCGACCTACCACATCCCGGTTCGTTTGGTGCCTTTAAACGGGGCCCACGGCCGGGCCTTACTGGAAAAGGCCGACTGGGATCTTATGATTGACTTTCGTCGGCCTGATTTGCCCAGCCCCGAGATGTGGCTGGGCCGCTTTCTTGATTCCCGCTCCTCGGTCAGCGGCAATCCGGCTAGGTTTGAAAACCAGGAGGCCAATGACTACATAGTCGAAATGGAAGTCATTTCCTCGGCCGATCGGGCCATCAGCCTAAGGCGTCTGGCCATGTTGGCCACCCAAGAAAAACCCTACGTCATGCTTTACCAAAAGCTTATCCCCATGGTGGTGGACCAGCGCCTGGCCGCCCTGCGCCCCCATCCCATGTGGGTTGAGGTCTGGCCCATCGAGGAGACCAACCTCGATCCCTTTAAAGCAAGCCCCACGGTGGAGGTCCAGGTCAAGCCGCCCCCGGTTAGGGATTTTGATCACCCGGTGGCCGAACCTTACGAATAAGGCTCGGCCACCGGGTAGTTTGGCCACTTGGCCTGGTCATGATTGATGATTTAATTTTGGCGCGCCAGCAAAGCAAAAATAAAATTTTTTACGCGCCTTTTTTTTTCGAGCTGATTTTTCAGCCCTTTAAGCGGGTGAATTCATGAATGAAGTTTTAAACGCCCTTTTGGAACGTCGCAGTGTCAGAAAGTTTACCACCGAGGAGGTTAAAGACGGGGAGGTCGACGCCATTTTGCAAGCCGGCAGTTTTGCCCCCACGGCCAGAAACACCCAGGGCTGGTATATCATGGCCCTTTTGGGTATGGAGAGAA
>JAITJP010000423.1 GCA_031278835.1 Deltaproteobacteria bacterium | reverse complement strand
CGGTTAACCGGGGTGCCGGCGTCCACGGTGTGCAGGGTGGAAAAAACCAAGTGCCCGGTTTCGGCCGCTGACAAGGCCATTTCCACGGTTTCCCGGTCGCGCATCTCGCCGACCAAAATGACCTTGGGGGCCTGCCTTAGGGCCGATCTGAGACCCTCGGAAAAATTTCTAAAATCGGTGCCCAGTTCCCTTTGGTTAAAGGTGGACATCTTGGGGGTGTGGATAAACTCGACCGGGTCTTCCAAGGTGACCACGTGCACGGCTTGACTACTATTAATTTCGTCCAAGATGGCCGCCAGGGTGGTGGTCTTACCGGTGCCGGTGGCCCCGGTCACCAAAACGATGCCGTTTTTTTCCTTGGCCATGTTTAGGAAGGTATTGGGCAAACCCAGATCCTCAATGGAGCGGATGTAGTTTTCCAACTTCCTCATGACGATACTGTAGCGGCCTTGCTGGGTAAAGATATTGACCCTAAAACGGGCCTTGTTTTCCAGGTTATAGGCCAGATCGCAGCTGCCGGTATCCATCAGGGTATTGATCAAATGACGATCGCCTCTTAGTAAACTTAAGGCCAGGGCCTCGGTCTGGTAAGCCGTCAGGGCCCTAATCTCCGGCTGAAAATAGACCGGAATGAGCTCACCGCCGCTTTCGACCTGCATGGGATGACCCACGGTCATGTTGATGTCCGAGACTTCCGAGGCGGCGTTTAGTAGCTTGGTTAAAATGTATTCCAAATGAAACAAATGCAGCATGGCTCATGTCCGCTTTTGACCAAAGCCCTTGACCGACCAGGCCAAAGGCGAACGGGGTGGTAAAATCTCGACCCCCTAGGGGCCGGCCCCTAATGGGCCGACCCCTAGTGGCCGCGATTTTTTTTAAACGTCGGTAAAGTCTTCGGGCGTGGTGGTTAGGTACTGCCTAAACTTGACCTTTTCCACGCAGTAGGTGTAGGCGTCGGCCGCCTGGATGCGTCCGGCCAGGAGGTGATCGAGTAAGGCGTCATCCATGGACTGCATGCCAAATTTTCGACCGGTTTGGATGGTTGAGCCGATCTGGTGAATCTTGTGCTCCCTAATCAGGTTTCTGACGGCCGGGGTGGCCAACAAGATCTCTTGGCAAGCCACCCGACCAGGCTGATCGACCCGGCGAAAGAGGGTCTGGGCCACCACGGCCCTAAGGGCGTCGGCCAAGGAAGCCCTAATCTGGGCCTGCTCGTTGGCCGGAAAGATGTCAATGATGCGGTCAATGGTTCCGGCGGCCGAGGTGGTGTGCAGGGTGCCCATGACCAAGTGCCCGGTATTGGCCGCTTCCAGGGCCAAGGCGATGGTCTCCAAATCGCGAAGCTCGCCGACCATGATGATGTCCGGGTCCTCCCTTAAGGCCCCCCTTAGGGCCGTGGCAAAACTCTTGGTGTGCGAGTGGACTTCCCGGTGATTGACCAAGCAGCGGTTACTTTTGTGGACAAACTCCACCGGGTCTTCGATGGTCAGGATGTGGTCGTATCTGGTCCTATTGGCGTGATCGATGATGGTGGCCAGGGTGGTGGATTTGCCGCTGCCGGTCGGTCCGGTCACCAAGACCAGGCCCTTAGGCAGGGAGGCCAGTTTGGTAATGACCGGCGACAAGCCCAGCTGCTCCACGGTCGGGATGACCGTGGGGATTTCCCTAAAAACCGCCCCAACGCCCCATTTTTGGTTAAAAAAGTTGGCCCGATAGCGGGCGATGCTGGGAATCTCGTAGCCAAAATCCACGTCCCCGGTTTCCTCAAAGATCTTGACTTTTTCGTCCGGGGCGATTTCGTAGAGCATTTTCTTAAGCTCAGAATTTTCCAGAGTATGGTATCTGATCTTTTCGATTTTGCCCCTTAAGCGCACCAGGGGCTTATTGCCGGTGGACAAGTGCAGATCCGAGGCGCCCAATTCATGCATGAACTTAAAAAAAGCGTCTATTGTGGCCAATGCCAAACACCTCGATTAGAAAAAAAAATAGTCAATGGCTAAAAAAACCCCTAGGCCCTTTGGGCTTAGCGGTTTTTGGCCATTTTGGCCCAGCCGTCTTTGAGGCTAACGATACGGTTAAAGATCGGTTTTTGACCGTCCTTTTCGGAAATTTTCATAAAATAGCCCAAACGCTCAAACTGGAAGCGCTGGCCGGGCTGGGCCTCGGCCAGGCTCAGTTCCAGACGAGCCTGGCGGCGCTCGATTAGGGAATCGGGGTTAAGTTCTTCTTCCAGATGGCCGGTCGGCTTGGGCTTTAAAAACAAGCGATCGTAGAGCCTGACCGTGGCCGGCAGACTGTTTTTAGCCGAGAGCCAGTGGATGATGGCCGGCCTTTTGCCATTGGGGTTTAGGCCCCGAGAGCGCTCGGACAGAGTGGCCCGAAGCTCACAAATTTGGCCGCTTTCATCGGTGACCACCTCGTGGCAGTGGATAAAACCGCCCCAGCGCAGCCGGGCTTCCCGGCCCGGGGCCAGGCGAAAAAAGTCCTGGTCTGGCTCTAGCCTAAAATCGTCCCTTTCGATAAAAATCTCCCGAGTCAGGGAGACCTCCCGGTAACCCATTTTTTCCGGCTCATCGGGGAAAAAGGGGGCCGGCAGGGCCTTTTCCTGGCCCTCGGGCCAGTTTTCTATGACCACCTTGAGGGGATCGAGCACAGCCATGACCCTTTTGACTTGACTGTTTAGATCGTCTCGGACGGCCTTATCCAGCCAGTCCATTTCAATCCAGCTGTCTTTTTTGGCCACGCCAATGCGTTCGCAAAAAAGCCTTATCGAGGAGGGGGTTAGGCCCCGACTCCTTAGGGCGGCCAGGGTGGGCAGCCGAGGATCGTCCCAACCGCGCACGTGATTTTCTTTAACCAGCTCTAGGAGTTTACGCTTACTCATCAGGGTATACTCCAAATTGAGCCTAGCGAATTCTATCTGCCGAGGCCGCGGCTCGGGCCAATCGAGTTTTTCCAAGACCCAGTCATAGAGGGGCCGATGGTCCTCGAATTCCAAGGTGCAAATGGAGTGACTTACCCCCTCGATGGCGTCCGAAAGACAGTGGGTGTAATCATACATGGGGTAGATCAGCCACTTGTCACCGGTGCGGTGATGGGCGGCTTTTTTTATGCGATAAAGGGCCGGATCGCGCATATTCAAATTGGGCGAGGCCATGTCGATCTTGGCCCGTAAAAACTTCTCACCCTCCTCAAATTCCCCGGCCCGCATGCGCCTAAAAAGATCCAGGCTCTCCTGTGGGCTTCTCTCCCGGTAAGGGCTGTCAATTCCCTTTTTGGTCAAGGTGCCCCGGTACTCTCTGACCTTATCGGGCGGCAAATCGCACACGTAAGCCTGGCCGCTTAAAATCAGCTTTTCGGCGCACTCATACAATTGGTCAAAGTAATCCGAGGCATAATAAAGGCGATCCTGCCAATCAAAACCCAACCACTTAACGTCGTTTAAAATGGATTCTACGTACTCGAGATCTTCTTTGACCGGATTGGTGTCGTCAAAGCGCATGTTGCAGCGCCCCCCATACTCGGCGGCCAGGCCAAAATTCAAGCAAACGCTCTTGGCGTGCCCGATATGCAAATAGCCATTGGGCTCGGGGGGAAACCTGGTCATGACAAAGCCGTAACGCTTTTGTTCCAAGTCAATATCGATAAAGTTACGGATGAAATTTTTGAGCTTCTCGTCATTGGACATATCAGGCCTGGTCTCCAGATTTTTGTTAAACTTGTCTCAAAAATGGCCACGAGGGCCCTTTTTGAGACAAGTTGGTTGGCGAAAAAACTTTTTTGAGGGCTTTAGCTAAAGCCCCAAAAGTCCAAAAACGAAAACTCCAGGCCAGCCCAAGCAAAACCATCGTAACGAACGAGCGTCGCGAAAAATAGGCCAGGGGCCCCCCTGGGAATATTTTGGTTTTTTTTGGCCTAAGTTAAACCAAGACTAGATATTATAATTAAGGCCCATGGCCCTAGTAAATTAAGCGAAAATTTTATTTTAAGATGACAAAAAAGGCTTAAAAATTAGATTCTAGTTATTTTTTCAAGGCGAATAAAAACTTTGAGATTTTAGAGGGGCGGCAAATGGCCACGGGAGTGGTTTTAAAAGACCACGAGAGAAACGATAAGAGCGAAATGTCCGAAAAATGGACCAGATCTAATCCCTAACCATGTTACCTCAAATCGGCCCAAATATTCAAGGGTAACTTCAAAAGAGGCCCCCGGCCAGAGCCTTGGGGGAAAGTTCTTTGACTAATGGGCCGGGCCGAGCAATAAGCAGTCCTAAGCCCACCCCCTAGGCCGGCTTGGGGGCCTAGCAGGGGAGCTGGGCCGGGGCTATTTGCTTAAAAAACGCGATAAATAGTTTGATTTTTGAGTTATTTTTTTTTAGAATCAGTTAATCTTAGGGCTCCAGGGCCCTTTGGACCGACCTGGTAGGCCCCTTTGACCGCGAGATATTTTTGGCCAAATAAGAAAATAGTTTAAAAAAAGTCAGGTAAATTGTCTTAAAATTTGGTCATAAAGCTATAACACTTTAACCTTCAAGTTTTTTTTAGATTTAATTCGTAAAACATCACAAAAGGTCATCTCTGGTTGACATTTATGGAAGACTTTTTGTCTAAAGTCCCCTTTTAGCTATTTCGGAGCCCCTATGTTGGATAAATTTAAGGTCCTTTTCGCCTCATCCGAGGTGGCCCCCTTGGCCCAGACCGGCGGCTTAGCCGAAGTGGCCGGCAGCTTACCCCAGGCCATCACCGCCCTGGGTTACCCCACCACGGTCATCATGCCGGCTTACCGCCAGACCTTGGCCAATTTTTCCTTCAAAAAGCTCTACGACGGGCTCAAAGTGCCCTTTGGTAGCCTGGATCTGCCCTTTTCCATTTTGGAAGGCCAGGCCCGGGAAAACCAAAGGGTTTTATTGATAAAATACGATCCTTTTTTTGATCGAGAGGGTCTCTACGGCCCGGCCGGTGAGGCTTACCCGGACAACCCGGCCCGCTTCGCTTTTTTTTCCAAAGCCATCATCGAGACCTTGAAACAAATCCCCGAGACTTTTGACCTGGTCGTGGCCAACGATTGGCAAACCGGCCTTTTGATGCCTTTACTTAACCAGTTTGGCCCCAAGGCCCCGGCCGGGCTTTTTATCATCCACAATCAGGGCTTTTTGGGCTTGGCCCCGGCCGAAACGGCCGAGCTAATCGGTTTGCCGGAAAGTTACTACGCCCTGGAGGGCATGGAATACTACGGGCAATTAAGTTACTTGAAGGCCGGCATCGTTTATTCCCAAGCCGTGGTAACCGTCTCGCCCACCTACGCCCGGGAGATCCAAAGCCCTGAGTTTGGAAACGGCCTGGACGGGGTTTTAAGACTCCATTCCAATAAACTCTCGGGCATCGTCAATGGCGTGGATTACCTTAGCTGGAACCCGGAAACCGATCTTTTTATTTCCCACAATTACTCCAGAGACGATTTTGCCGGAAAAGCCCAGTGCAAGATCTCGGTCAAAGAGCAGTTAAAACTGCCGCCCTCCCATCGGCCGCTTTTTTCCATGGTCTCGCGCTTAACCGCCCAAAAAGGCATCTCCCTAGTTATCGAGGCCGGAGCCGAACTCTTTAAACTGGGCCTAGATCTGATTATCCTGGGTACCGGGGAGCCTTGGTTCGAAGAGCAGCTCCGGGCCCTCATGGCCGCCCACCCGGACAACATGCGGCTGATTTTGGCCTATGACAATAAACTAGCCCACCAAATCATCGCCGGCAGCGACTTTACCTTGGTCCCGTCCATCTATGAGCCCTGCGGCCTAATTCAGCTCTACAGCCTGCGCTACGGCACCATTCCCATCGTCAGGGCCGTCGGCGGCCTAAACGACACGGTCCGAGACTTTGCCGGGGCCAACCCGGAGGGCCTTTGGGATAATGGCTTTAAGTTTAGCCAGTTCCAGCCCCCGGCCCTAACCAGAGCGGTACGCCGGGCCACGGAACTCTACCGCAGCCCTGACTTTAAGACCATGGCCCTGGCCAACATGGCCGAGGACCACAGCTGGTCCAATTCGGCCAAAGAATATCTAAAGATTTTCCGAAAGCTCTTGGCCCAGCCCCCAGCCCCGACCGGGGCCGGGGCCTAATAAAAATAAAACCCACCCAGGGGGGCCGGGCCGATGGCCTGGCCCCCTGGCCTGAGGGTTTTTTAAGAAAGGGAAAAAAGCCTTGCCCGGTTCACGTTACCTGGTCATCCATGGTCATTTCTACCAGCCGCCCCGAGAAAATCCCGTCACCGGCGCCGTGCCCGAACAACCCTCGGCCAACCCCTTTCATGACTGGAATGAGCGTATTACCCGGGAATGCTACGCCACCAACGCCCGGGCCCGCATCAACGGCCCCAGCGGCCTGGTTTCTCGGATACTCAATAACTACCAGCATATCAGTTTTAACCTGGGCCCGACCTTGATGTCCTATTTGCTGGATCATGACCCGGAAACGGCCGCCCTAATCGTTAAGGCCGACCAGGTTGGGGCCATTGAGCACAATGGCCACGGCCCGGCCCTAGCCCAAGTTTTTAATCACCTGATCATGCCCCTGGCCAATCGCCGCGACAAGCTGACCCAGATCATTTGGGGCCGGGATTTTTTTAAAAAAACTTTCGATCGCCTGCCCGAGGGCATGTGGCTGGCCGAGACGGCCGCCGACGTTGAGAGTTTGTCCCTTTTGTCCCAGGCCGGGATTAAGTTTACCATCCTGGCCCAAGGGCAAATCGACGCCATAAGGCCCATTAGCGAAAACCGCCAAGCCCCTTGGCAAAAACTGACCTCTCCGGTTGACCCCCGGGAACCTTACCGGGTCTACTGGGGCCTGGGTCCCCATGACTACCTAAACGCCTTTGTCTATGACGGGCCGGTCTCCCGGGCCGTGGCCTTTGAAAGCCTGCTTCGAGACGGCCAAGCCTTTCTAAGCCGAGTCGAGGGGGCCTTTGGTCAAGCCGATCCGGCCGGCTGGCCCCGCCTGGTTAACCTAGCTACCGACGGGGAATCCTACGGTCACCACTTCCAGTTTGGCGAGATGGCCCTGGCCTGGCTAATCGATCAACTGGAACGGGTTAGGCCCAAAAGCGGCGACTCCATCGTGGTCACCAATTACGGGGAATTTTTGGCCAAATTTCCGCCTAGATTTGAAGCCCGCCTCATAGAAAATTCTTCCTGGAGCTGCCCCCACGGTATCGAGCGCTGGCGCTCCGATTGCGGCTGCCACACCGGCGGCGAGCCGGGTTGGAACCAAAAGTGGCGGGTGCCCCTAAGAGACGGCCTAAACTGGCTGCGCGATCACCTGGCCCTGATTTTTGAAAAAAGCCTAGCCGATCTGCTCAAAGAGCCCTGGGCGGCCCGGGACGATTACCTCTGGGTCCTAGCCAATAATTTTGACCCCGGGGAAAAAGAAAAATTATTGGCCAAAAACGCCAAAAAAAGCCTCTCCAAGGCCGAGGAGCGCCTGGTTTGGGAACAACTGGAAGCCCAGCTCATGGGCCAATACATGTTTACCAGTTGCGGCTGGTTTTTTGACGACATCACCGGCCTGGAACCGGTCCAAAACCTCCGTTACGCCCATAGGGCCATCAGCCTAGTCAAAGCCCATAGCCATCAAGACTTGGCCCAAGGCCTGGTGGCCTTCTTGCGCCAAGCCAAGCCCAACGACCCCTCCTACCCCAGCGGCGAGGATATCTGGAACCAACTGGTGGTGCCCTACCACCTCTCGGACTCCCGCCTGGCCGCCCACTGGGCGGCCGCCCGGGTCATGAAGGTGCCCGAGGCCCTAAGTAAGTTTAAATACCAGTCCTTTTCCGAAGGCCCCCCTTCCAGTCAAAGCCAGGTGGCCGATCTGGACTTGGATAATTCCCGCTTGCTGCTGGGCCGAGTCACCATAGCCGACCGCCGGGTGGGTTCTTCCCAGCGCCTGGCCCTGGCCTCCTGCCCCATTGGCGGCGAGAAGCTGGAGATTAAAATTTTTACCCCCCCACTTAACCAAAACCCCAACCTCGATTTTCCGGCCTACAAGATCCTCTCCCGGGTTCGGGAAAACCCCCAGCTCCTGGCTGACCCGACCCAGCTCCTTTACGACTACCTTGACCCGGATCAGCCCTATTCTTCCTACACTCTAGACGATCTCTACTCCTCGGTTAGAAAATCCATCCTAAGCGATCTGGTCAGTGATTTTTTCCTAGACCTTAAGGCCTACACGGAAAAGTCCTTTAACCTGTGCGGCGATCTGCTGGTCAAATACGGCTCCTCCCATAGTCGCCTGGACTGGCTTTCCAGTTTCGTTTTCCGGGTGGTCTCCGAGGCCAAGGTGGAATCCTTTATTGAAAAAATGAAGCGGGGTGAAAAAATTAACCTAACTAAGCTGGCCGACTTGGTTAAGGAAAAAAGCACGGTCGGCTCCCTACAAAACCAAACCGTCCTGACTCAAGTATCCAAAGACTACCTGGCCAAACTCCTGGAACTGGCCAAAACTCCCAACTCCCGGCCCACCGTCCTCAAAGAAGCCCTGGATTTTATGTTCTTCCTAAAACAAAATCACCTCAAACTGGATATCTGGCATCTGCAAAACCTCTGGTATGGCCTAGCCATGGACGGGGCCTTTTTGGCCAGCCTGGAACAAGAGGGCCGCGAGACTTTTAAAGAACTGGGCGGGGCCCTTAATTTCGACTGGCCCTCACTCTAAAATTCATAATGGCCTCTAGGAAGGGGCCATTATGAAATGCCTAGCCGCCCAGGCCCAAGGCCTTTAGCTTTCCAAGTAAGCCCCTCAAGCCAAGTGACTATTATTTATGGTCTTTTGTAAGCCGCGGTTTTTTTATGGACAGCCGAGCTAAGTCGTAAAAAATTATTTGCAAACAATGGGTATTTCTGTTATAAGATATGTAGTTATTTTCCGTCCGCGTAAAATACTTTCTCCATAGATGAGAAAAACTAATAGCCCGAGGCAACCTAATTATCCACTCACCATCACCCCTTTGGCCTTCCGCTCTCCCTTAGCCCATTAGCCACAGCCATTTTTCGCGCTAAAAGGCCAAGGGAGCCCAGGAATATTTTTCTGATTTTTTCGGCTTTTTTCTAATTTTTGATTTTGCTATGGCCCGGCTCTTTTTTTTTCTTTTTTCTAGCCCAGCGCCCTTGGCAGCCAAGGGGCTCTTGGCTCCTGGTGACCCGGACGGCTTGGCTAAGTCCCAATGATCACCTAAAATCAAGGCGACCTGGTTTTTTGGCCACGACTAAAGGAGAAACCTTAAAACCAATTAGTCAAAAAAAATATAGACAAATTTTTCCCTTAAACATAAATTCATAAAAAAAATCGTTAATAATTAGTTTTCTTAGCCAAACCAGTATCTTGGCTGGGCTAGGCTCTTTTGTTTTTTCGATTAGATCGGCTAACGACTATTCGTTATTCGGATTTTTTCATAAAACCTAAATAGTTAACTTCGATCGACTTAATTTTAGACTTACAGTATAAGATTTAGTTTCGCTTAAAGGATAATTTCGGAGGAGATTATGTCCATAAAAGTAAAACTCTACTTGTTAACCTTATTTCTCGTGGCGGTGACCATTGCCATCAGCGTGGTGGCCATCCGCACCATTGTCAATCAAAACTACAACATGAGCGCTGGTTTTAAATCGTCTTTGCACGTCAGCGATTTGTTGCGGCTGAGTTTGGCCATAGAAAGCGAGTCCATCGCCATCCGGGACATCATCTTACTTAACGACGTTAAGACCAAGCAGGAACTCAAAAGCGACATCGATCGTCTGGTCCAAAACGAGATCGAGCCCTTGTTTAAGTCCATCCAGGTCTCGGAACGGGAGCAAGGTCCCTGGAACGAGATACTGCAGACCTGGGACAAGCACAAGACCCTCATGAACGAGATCTATGAAGACAGCGAAGACAACACCAGTTACTTTGCCAAGGTCATGTCCATCCATCATAGCTTGGAATATTGGCTAAGCTATGAGCCGGGTCTAAGGCGCATCCATGAAGAGGCCCGGGAATATCACACCACCCAGGGTGACGAGGTCAGTATCCTCTGCCTGGACACCATTGCCTACATTAGGGGCCTGCAGCTCTACGAAAAACTGGCCGTCATGGCCTTGACCGTGGGCGAGAGGCAGAGATTTTCGGAACTGGCCAGATCCAACATGGCTAATGTCACTAAAAATCTAAACGCCATTGAAAAACTCATGCTCAATCCGGCCGTCTCTGAGGAGCAATTAAAGGCCTTTAACGCCGAATTCACGGCGGCCGGGCGTAACAAGATCCAGTTTTTGGAGGAAGGTAACTTAACCTACACCACGACTAAGTTTACTTTACCGCCAAATTTTATAAATCCTTTTATGTTAGAGCCTTCCACGGTTTATTGGAACGAAATAAAGCCCCGGCGCGGCGGCGGCACCGAGATTTTAAATAGAATTATGCAATTGACCGAGGCTGACACTAATTTGCACGCTTACGCCAAACTAGTCGAGCAGGTCCGGCCCATGCGAGAGTTTGAGGGCACCCGCATTAACGATCTGGTCAGCCAGAGTCTAAACAGCTTAAGTTCCGACATGGTCTTGGTGGCCCAGGCCTTTAGGCGCAACCTAATCATCATGATCGCCGTCATGGTGGGCGGCCTGATCATGGGCATAATTTTGGCCATCGTTTTCATACAAAACTTAAACAAGTCCTTACTTAAGCTGGATCAAGACTTAGTCGAGCGCTCCAATCAAGTCAAATTATTGGCCGATCAGTTAACCGTCAATTCCAGCGCCTTGGCCGACGGGGCTTACAAGAGTTCGGCCAGTTTGGAAGAAACCAGCTCGGCCCTGGAAGAACTTTCCTCCATGACCAAGCGTAATGCCAGTAATTCCTTTGAGGCCGATCAGCTCATGCAACTGGCCAGCGAATCGGTCATTAGGGCCCAGACCTCCATGGATAACGTCATCGAGGCCATGGCCGAGATCTCCTCCTCGGGTAGCGAGATTGGCAAGATCATCAAATCCATAGACGACATCGCCTTTCAGACCAATCTCTTGGCCCTAAACGCCGCCGTGGAGGCGGCCCGGGCCGGCGAGGCCGGGGCCGGTTTTGCCGTGGTGGCCGAGGAAGTCCGTAACCTAGCCAGCCGCAGCGCCGACGCCGCCAAAAACACGGCTAATCTCATTGAAAACACCACCCGCAACATCAATTCCGGCTCCCAGATGGTCAACTTTACCGCTGAAAACTTTCGGGTGGTCACCGATCATTCCAACAAGGTGGCCCAGCTAATCGGCGAAGTGGCCGAGGCCTCCAAGGAACAGTCGGTCGGTATTGAGCAAATCTCCAAGGCCGTCAACAACCTCGATAGGGTTACCCAGGCCAACGCCGCCTCGG
>JAITJP010000302.1 GCA_031278835.1 Deltaproteobacteria bacterium | reverse complement strand
CCGTAAGCCGGCTAAGGGCAAAAGGTCTTCGGAAAAGGCCATCCCCATGGACAATACCGACGATTTTGAGTTCTAAAACCTAAAAAAAAAAGCGAAAAGCCGCCTTAAATGGCGGCTTTTCGCCTTAGGTCCTAAAGGCGGTTAAGAAAAATAAGGCCCGGGCCTTAGGGCCCGGGGGCTGGTTAACCGGGCCCAGCTTACCTGGGGCCATGGTGGGGGCGACCATGGGGCCCAAAGTCCCTATGGCCATGACGGTGAGGGCCTGGGCCGCGGTGAGGGCGCCGAGCTTTTTTTATGATAATGGGGCTCTCTTCGATAAAAACGGTCTCATTACCGTAGCGGTCTTTGACCACGATGACGGTTTTTTGCCCGCCATAGCTCTGGGTGGGCAGCCGGGTCGAGTAGCTGGTCCCGCCAGTGATGATGACCTCGGCGGCGGCCTGACCGCTGCAAACTGACCAAAATAGCCCCAAGGCCAAGGCGGCTAGGCTTAAAATCTTTAGTGGCTTCATGATTGCCTCCATCTATGTTTTGAGGTTAAGGTTTTTTTAACCTTTGGTGTGTTTTATAGGCTTTAGTTTTTTTCTTTTTTTTGGTCCAGAAGACCAAGTTTTTTTACCTAATTCTGACTTTCAAACTGCCCCCAGCCAACCTTTTAAGCCAATCATAAGCATATGCTCTTTAATATTGACTTTTTTTCGACTTTTTCCCAGGATAGGACCATCTTCATTTAGCTCAGGCGACCTAAATGAAGATGGCTACGGTCGCGGGATGAGTCAGGCGGAGAATATTGGGGGGATGATATAAGCGTCGTCCTAAACGCTTACGGTGGGATTTTGAAAAACTCCTGGCCTTTAGGGCCGGCCCTGGGCCGGGGCCCTCTTGGTCTCAAAAAGACCAATAGTAGCTTTTTTAGAAATAGTGGGTTTTGATTTTAAACTCTTTGTTATTTTCTTTAAGATTCTCATAAATTTTTAGGATCAATTATGAGTGAATAAATCTTTCAGCGAAGGTCATTTCCTGTTAACTATGACTTAGTTTGAATATCTATATAAGCAAAAGCCGTGCCAAGGTCCCGGGTCAGCCAAAAATTTTGGCCCGTTTTTTCAAAAACCCCCTTAGTTAGAAGCTTTTAGAGAAATATCTTCTAAAAATCCCCCGGAAAGTTCTTAGCTCCCAGGGCCTTAGGGCCCCGCTGCCGACCCAGGGCCGGGTAATTTCTCCTCACCTTGGGTAGTTTTTTCGCCCGCTCGGCTACTTAAATATTTTTGGTCCCAAGGCCCCTACCCCGGCATCGCCCCTAGCTCCAAAACCCGGCCATAAAGGGCTCAAATCGGCCCGTGGCCGGCTTCTGGGCCTTGGCTTGGGGTACCAGGTGGGGTTTTTCTCTACGGGCTTATAAAGGGCTTTAAAGGGGCCAGGGGAAAAAAAAGGGTGGCATGGGAAAAAAAGGGGCAGGGGGTCAGGCCGGGCCAAAGGGCTAGATTGGCCAAAATCAGGCTTGGCCCCCTAGGGACTGGGGGCCAAGCTGTCGCGGGTAAGGAGAGAGTTAGTTTTGCTTGCCGCGAGATCTTTTGGGCCAAATGATTTCTTCGTCACTGGAGGAGGACTTAGTTTTTTTCTGGGTATTGACGGCCTTTCTGGTCCTGGGGCTTTGGCTGGAACTGGAGTTGGCCCCAGAGGAGGGCCGTTGCCTTTGGGGGCGAGAGTTTAGGCCCGAGGAGGGGCGCTGTCTTTGGTCGCCAGAATTAAGGGACTTGGTTTGTTGAACGGGCCTATTGGCCTTGGCCTTGGAAAAACTGGGCCGCCGATTATTGTCATTATTGGCCTTAGAAAAACTGGGCCGCCGATTATTGTCATTGTTGGCCTTGGAAAAACTGGGCCGCCGATTATCGTCGTTATTGGCCTTGGAAAAACTGGGCCGTTGATTATTGTCATTGTCGCTACGGTGTTTGACCTGGCGCCTGGGCCGGGCCTCTCGATGAAGGCCGGGGCGGTCATTTTCGTAAATAACCGTGGTGGGGGCTGGAGCCGACTCAATGATGGTGGTGGTTCGGGTCACCGGGGCTGGGTAGTAATGGTTTTCAATGTAAATCTCTCCGTCGTCATAGTATTGGCCATAGTAGGGGTCATACATACCCGAATTGGCGGCCAGCATAAACTCGTTGACGCAACCGGTGGCTAAAAACGATATGGCCAAGACTGGAACCAACAAAAGGACCAGTTTGTAAGTATTCGTTTTCATTTTGTCTCTCCTTTAAGCCCGATTAGACTTTTTCCACCTGGCCAGGAAAATAAGGTCGCCTATGGCAGAAAAGGCCTATGATTTTTAGGTATTTGAACTCTGGGCTGGCTCCTAAAACTTAACCAACCTGACCATAATATAAGCAACTTTCATGCCACTTCTAGATCCAAGCCTCTGGCCTCTAGGTTCTCGTAATTATTTGTCAATAGATAATAGGTTGTAAAATTTATCTTTTTACCTTCGAACTGATTTTTTTTAAAGTTTAAGCCGGCTTAATTTTGAAATATGATGGATAAATTTAACTATTTTAAGAGAATGTGGAAAAATTTCTAGGGCCAAAAAAATTTTGGCCTGGGCCTTAAAGTTGGCCGGGCCCTTGGCCGATAAAAAAGGTAAGAAAAGTGACCAGTCATTGATTGGTCAATTGAGAACAAGGGAGATTTTTTAGGAATAAAAAAGGAGACAGAATAAGCTGAGGATTGGTCAATTGAGAACAAGGGAGATTTTTTAGGAATAAAAAAGGAGATAGAATAAGCTGAGGATTGGTCAATTGAGAGCAAGGGAGATATTTTAGGAATAAAAAAGGAGACAGAATAAGCTGAGGAGGTCTTGAAGTTCTGAGAAGGGGATATTATATGTTTTAATTGACCCAGTATGGTAAAAATTAAAACTTTTTAACCTATTTTATAGAAAGGAGCTTAATGAGATTCATGGAATTAGTTATTTAATCTTTAACCGGAGGTAAGATTATATGAATGATCCTTTTACAAATTTCTTATTGGCTAATCCATGGAGCCTTAAGCTTTTGCTCAGTTTTCTTATCATAGTTAATCTTATTTAACTATCAACCATTGTCCTTACTTATTTATTTACTTATTGCTTATTGCTTATTATTGTGAAAGGGAGTC
>JAITJP010000297.1 GCA_031278835.1 Deltaproteobacteria bacterium | reverse complement strand
CGGTTTTTTAAACTGGCCTGATTTTTTGTCAAATCCAAAAAAAATTTGGCCCATAAAACCCAAAGTTTTTTAACCCAAGCGGGGCCGGTTTTTTTTTTGGACAGCCCTAGTTACTTTGGCTAACCGCGTAACCACCCCCAAAAAAAAAGCCCCGCAGGGCCGAGAATTTTTTTAATTTTAGCGGTGGAGGGTTGTTAAACTGGCCTGAATTTTTTTGGCCTGAAAATGAATTGGCCGTCCAAGCGCTGCCAGTAAGCGAAAAATTTAGTTCTCCCCCCCTGGCCAAATGGCCCGTAAACGGTCAAAAAGGGGCCCAGGCGCCTTTTTTTGGCCAAGATGAGGTATGATATGGGGGTCAGCCGGCCCAGGGGCTTTGAGGGGCCCTTAGGGCCGTTTGGCTGGTCGCGGGAAGGGCCGATCCCGTTGACAAAGTTTTTTAACCCAAACCAGGCGCGCCAAGGGGTAAATATATTACCGGGCGCTTTGGGAGATTTAAAAAAATTCTCAAAAATTTGGGAATTAGTGGGAGACAAAATGAAAGTCACGATTATTTTAGGAAGCCCTAGGCTGGACTCCAATTCGGAGAAACTGGCCAAGGCGGCCGCGGCGGCCCTGACCGGGCCCCTGGAACCCCCGGAGGTTTTTAAGCTAAACGAGCTGCGCTATCGCGGCTGCCAGGCCTGCATGGGCTGCAAAACCAAAAAGGAGTTTTGCGTTATAAGGGACGATTTGACCAGGGTCTTGTCCTCGGCCGCCGGGGCGGATTTTGTCATCATCACCGCCCCTATCTACATTGGGGCCATTAGCTCGCAACTGAAGGGTTTTATCGACCGTTCTTACAGCTGGTTTAACCCGGATTTTCTCAATAACCCGGTGCCCAGCCGTCTTAAAAGCGGCAAAAAGCTGCTTTTCATCGTGACCCAGGGTAACCCCGATGTCGGCACCTATAGGCCCGACATCGAAAACTACCTGGGTTACTTTGCTTCCCACGGTTTTAAGACGGCTCCCTTTTTCGCCCCGATTGGCGACGCCAATTTGGAAAAAACTAAGCCCGGGCTCCTGGAAGAGGTGGTTAAGGTGGCCCAAGCCCTGTAAGCCAAGCTTTTGGCCAGCCTAAGCCCAAAAAAAAGCGGCCCCTGGGGCCGCTTTTTTTTGGGGCTTTACTTTTTTTTGGCCAATCTCGATTTGGGATAGCGATTAAAGTCAAGGATCCGAGAGTAAAAGGTTTTTGAGAGATAGAAGGCCTGGACCGGGTTATGGCCCAAGACCCGATCTTTGACCACCAAGGTGGTGACCGGGGCCTGGCTGTTTTTGTTAAACAAGCAATCATGGCCCACGCATAAACCCATGACTATGTTTAGTTCGGCCCCCCACTGGTTTAGGGTCTGGGCCTGCAAAACCGGATTGCAGGTGGCTTCCTTGTGGCCGGGGAGAAGTTTCATCTCATCCGGGACGCCCAAATCGCCTTTGTCGATGGAGCCGATCTTGCAAATTACGGCTTTGGCATCCAGATCGGCCGAACTAAGGCACTGGGCCAAAATGGTCGTTTCGTCCATGAGGGCTAGGCAAGAAGCGATGCCGATCTTTTTAAAGCCCATTTTTTTAGCAAAGGTCACCGTTGCTTCGACCCTGGTCATGCGCCCGTAAAACTCGGCCTCGATTTCTCCGGCCGTCTTAAGTAGTATGGCTTCGAATGAATCTGAGGTGTAGAGGGCCTTGGTTTGCTCGGCGCCTTTTTTGTTGGCCAGGGTTAGGCAAAATGAGGGGTATTTTTTGTCGTTTCGATAACAGTTTCGATCGCCGCAATCGGAACAGCTGGCCGTGAAGGTTTCCTTGGCTGGGGAATTATTGGCCTGGGGATTATTTTCCCTTGGTTCTTTTTCTTTTTGGCTTTTTGGCATTGGCTTCTCCCACTGGATGGGTCAAAGATAAGTGACCCAAGGTCTGTTTTGAGGCTTTGAGTTTTTTATTTTGGCTCGGGCCTTTGAAGAGGTTTTTTTTGAGGCCGGCCAAGATTACTGGCTAGAGGCTCCGGGTGCCCCTGGCCAGTATACTACCGTCAAAGTGGCCAAAAAGAAAGGGCCCCAAAAAAACAAAGGCCGTCGGTGAAGACGGCCAGGCTCAGAATTTTATTTTTGTTTGGCTAAATTAACCGCGCTCTCGGCGGCGGCGGATTTCTTCCCTTTGTTTGGTAAAGATCCACTGAACTATTTCGTTTTGATCGGAACTTAAAACGTCCGTAAATTCAAAACCATAGACGTGGGGATCGCCGGTTAGGTTTTCTTCCTGATCCAGTATTCTCACGATCCGGCCCATGATGTCCATGAGGCGGCCGTCGGTATAGGGTAGGCATAAACCTATTTCCAGATACATGCCGATGGGAAATTCGCTGTTGTGGCCAAATGATAAGCCAAACTCTGAGATGTCCTGAACCATGGCTTGGTTGGTATAATTTTTCCTCGAAGTGGTTTCCGCTAAAATTGACAAGATGAGCGAGAGCTTACGATCGATACGGCTTAAGAGTATCTGCGAGGCGCTGGTTAACTGAGGAAGGGGCTCAGAATCCATGTTGGCTAAACGCTTGACCGTGGAATCCTGGCCCCTAATATACTCGTTTGGTTTATCGAGCACGTTAAATAACATCTGGGTGGGTAAAGTGGCCCTTAAGCCCTTTCGACGTTCTTCATTGGAAGACATACTGGACATCCTGATAATGGTTGTTGCCCGATAACTCGGTCACCTGCTTGATGGTATCCCGGCCCTCTCTCTTGGCCAAGTACATGGCTTGGTCGGACCAGTATATCAAATCCTGAGGCTCCTTGACTAGAAAATGCTCTAAACTGGCTAAACCTTGGCTTATTGTCGGCCGAACCATTTGCGGGCAATTTTCGGGAAGGGGCGTCTCACTTAAGGCCTCTTTCAGCCTTTTGGCTAAACTGGTCCCTTGCTCTAGATTGGTTCTGGGTAACAAAATCGAGAATTCTTCACCGCCGGTCCGGGCCGCCAAATCGCCTAAACGAACCACGCTGGTGATGACCCCGGAGAGCCATTTTAAGATCTCGTCTCCGGTTTGGTGGCCATAGGTGTCGTTGACATCCTTAAAATGGTCCAAATCCAAGGTCAGCAGGGTCAAAGGCGAGCTATGGCGCTTGGACTGGAAAAAGTCGCGGTTTAAGGTCTCCAAAAAAACTCGGCGGTTAGATAGGCCGGTTAAGGGATCCTTGGAAGCCAAAATTAAGGCCTCGTCGAGTTTAACGGCGTGACTTAAAAATAGCGATCCGGCAAAGGCCAGTTCATCCAGTAGGCCCCTATCCAGGTCGTCTTGGCTGACCCCGTTGGGGAAGGCCATTTTTAAAGAAGCCAGATGGCGGCCCATCCAGTGAAAGTCAAGGGTTTTTTCAAAGCCGCCCTCGAGTTTCTCGTTTCCCTTAAAAACGTTTATGGGGTTTATTTGGTCCAGGTCGGCTCCGGTCCAAGCCTTGGTAAAACCGGCCCCGGTTAAGGTCATGGCCGTGTCGCATAAGGTCTCCAGCATGGGCTTGACCTCGGTGTGCCCGGCCAAGGTCTTGTAGATCAAAAGTTCCGAGGGCTTGTCGTTTTTGGCCTTGCTTTCGACCAAAGATTCATAGAGGCATAGGTTGTCAAGGATCTTTTGGGTGACCTTCCGTAAGCGTTCGATATTTACCGGTGAACTTATCACGGAAAAAACACCATCGGCTACCCAGTCCATGGCTTGGTCGAAATTTGGTTCCGGGCTCATGACCACCAACTGAGTTGGCAGTCTCTTGGCCTGGATGACGCTTAGAAGATCCTTGGGGTCACTGAGCTCTGGTAGGTTCTGGCCAACCAGGACCATGATCGGTTTGGCTTGGGCCATGAGATTAAGGCCGTCTTTGAGGGATTCGGTCCACATCAAGGCCAATCCAAAAGGCCTGAGGGCTCTGGCGACCCGGTTAAAATCCGGACCGTAATTGTCCATAATCAAAACTTTTAGTGGTGGCATTTTTCTTACCTCTTTGGTCAAAGGTGACCCGCTTTGTGAGGTATGCAGATTTCGTGCCAAAATTTTGACTTTGGGTTATTCGCAAGCATACTTTAAAATCAAATATTCGCCGTTTGGCATATAGGGTAGAGATTATAGAGGCCCAGGGCTGACCGGTCTGGGCCTTGACCAAGACCAATCGGTCACCATCGGGGCCGGGCTTTTCCTAAAGGTTTCGAGTTTTGACCGGCCTGGGCCTTTGGCCAAAGCCGCCAGTCCTTACGCTTTACTTATCGGCAAATTTGATTTAATGTTAAATCATGGCTAAAATTTAAAGGCCTTTGTGATGGTTGCTAAGTTCGTTTCATGGGTCCTTTGCGACCTAAAATAATCATAGGAGAATGGCTCCGTGAAAATAATTAGAGTTGAAGTTCTGCCTTTGATCGGGGCTAAGCTTATTTTTTATAATAGATTTCCAGATCATAGGGGTTATTTTTCCGAAGTTTATAGAAAATCGGACTTTAAAGAACTGGCCAAGAGCTTGGATTTAGATGATTTTGACTTCCAGCAGGCCAATGAAAGTTGTTCCCTGGCCGGGGTCATCCGTGGTTTACACTTTCAATATGAGCCGCCCCAAGGAAAACTAATTCGTCTCCTGTACGGAAAGGGTATCGACCTGGCCTTGGACGTTAGGCCCAATTCGCCCACCAAAGGTAAGCTAATCATGGTCGATATGGTCGATCGGCCCGACTCGCCCGAGGCCAAGTGGATCTGGCTTCCGCCCGGCTTGGCCCACGGTAACTTTTACCTGGCCCACTCGGCCATAGAATACTTCTGTAACGCCCCCTACAACCCGGCCGGCGAGGTGGGCCTAAACCCCTTGGATCCGGCCCTGGACTTATCCTTATGCCCCAAAGACTTAGCCAACTCTTACCGAGAACTCATAAAAAAAGGCCCCATCCTCTCTGACAAGGATAAAATGGCCATGAACTTGGAAGACTGGTGGCGAGACCCTCGGGTAACACTTGTCTAAGCCCCTAAGCCAAGCCCCGGCCGCCC
>JAITJP010000252.1 GCA_031278835.1 Deltaproteobacteria bacterium | reverse complement strand
CCTCAACCTTAAATAACTTCCCCAGGTCTCGGACCTCGCCAAAAAACTGGTTTTTGTTGGTGGCTAAAATATGATAGCTCTTAACGAAGGCCGGTTCCGGAGTAGCGGGCGTAAAACTTCCGTAAACAAAGTCCGGTCCGTTATTGTCGGTTTCGGCGTCCAATATATGGTCATAATCGATTTGGGGGATCTTGGAAAGTTCTTGGGCGTATTTGGGAAGGGCGATTTCCTCGGGCCATTTGGAAGTGCGCCCGACCACGAGATTGGCCAAACCAAGCTCAACCAAAAGTTCCGAGGCCCCCAGGCCCAAGGCCAAAATCCTGGAGGGCTGACGATCGAAGGTCACTATCCGACTGCCGTTTAAAAAGGCCATGGGGTAGCCTTGCCGTTCCAAGGTGACCCTGTTTTGGGCGAGTATTTGGGCTTGACCGAGGGGTGAGAGAGTGATGGCCCCGCAGATAACCAAAGTGGCCAAGCCCACCAGGAAAAAGAAACCGGCGGCTAGCCTAGTTGACGATTTTTTGGCTATTTTTGTTCCAAGCGTCATATCGAGAACCTGGCCTTTGGCGGCAAAGATCAAAAAATCCTTTAGACCTTTGTGGTTATGGTTAAGAGACTTTGAGAACTTAGTTTAAAAATTCACCCCTGTGGGCGCTGCGATAAGCATTTTTAAGTAAATACGTAACTAAGCAGTCTTTTTTAGGCCCTGCTCCAGAAAGAAGTGAGCATAGCGGTTAGTTTGCCGTATCGTCAAGGCTAAACCGACCTTAACGGCGATTATTAGGTCCATTTTATAGGCCCCACGGAAATTGTCAAGGAAAAGGGCCAGAAGTGAAATAATTAGACAACCAGGGAGAGTCGAAAAAAGTCAAAGACCCGTCTGAACGTGGCGGAAATGATCCTGAGCTAACCAAGCAGGGCCGTCATGAGCCAAAGTCTAAGTTAAGGTAAGGTTACCCGGGCCCGTTTGGGCCGCCTGGGAGGGGTTTTGATGGGTAAGGCTTTTTGTGATTTTTAGAAACTGGCTTTGGCCGCGAGGGGCCGGGTGGGGCCCGTTTGGGCCGCGCTGGGAGGGGCTTTGATGGTTAAGGCTTTCTGAGAATTTTAGCAACTGGCTTTAGCCGCGAGGGGCCGGGAAGGGCCGTTCTAAGCCGTTAAGCGGTCCAGTCAGCCCTTCCAGCCCGCTATGTCCGCCAAGTGGTGAGCTTCAAGGCGATTAGGCCAGAACTTTGACGCCTTTTGGATGTTTACAAATTAGCCTTTGAATTTTTCCTAAACCCCTTTATTTAAGCCAACAATCTGCCGTCCAGGCCGTGTACTTAACCATAATTTTTTCGTAAGCCGCCTAGGAGCTCACCTGACCCCTACCCACCAAAACGACCAGAAGGCCAGGTTTTTGAAGCAAAACTGAACCCTGATCGGAAAAACTAAAGGTCTTTCAAGCCAGACAAGGCTGGGTTTTCAAAAGGCTAGACCACCAAATCGCTGAACTTAGCGACGTCCAGAAAAATAAGTTGAAATTTGATTTGACTTATGTTAAAAATGCCTTCGTTGTTTCGAGGCGGCCGAAATCTTCTCGTTTGGAGATGGATTTTGTGATTTTTAACCTTGGATCAATTCCGGTGTTGGATAAAAGGTCTATCACTGGAACTTCTCGGCTTTACGCAACGTACGCCCACTAACCCCGTCAGATCCGGAAGGAAGCAGCGGTCCGTGGAAACGCCGTGTCGTATCTCTCCGGGGAGTTCCATTGATAGACTTTTTTTTGGCCAGGGCCTGGTGGCAGGTTTTGGTCTAAACAAAATAAGCCGACCGCCTCTTCCCAAAAGGGAAGAGGCGGTCGGCTGTTGGTGTTTTTGGGCTCGGGCTTTTTGGGGCTTGGATAATGGCCTTGGTGTTTTTATCCGGTTTGGTAATTTTCTGGCTTAGGCCCAGGTGACCAAACCCAAAACAAAGGGATTGCCAAGCCTTTCGCGGCTGGGGGTGACCCGGACCGTGAAGCCAAAGCGGCCAGGAAGGCGGCAGGGGATTTGACCTTCGTAGATATGAACGTTGGGGCCCTCGGTGCTAGCCGGTTTCATGATCAAGGTTTCGCGGTTACTAAACTCACCTTGGTGGTCAATGGAACCAAAGTAAGCGTCAACGGTCACGTCATCGGGGACGAGGTTATTGCCCAAGGCGATCTTGGCCTTAAGGCTAACCGATTCGCCCACGGTCCTGGTTTGACCGGGATCGCTTTGGAGCTCCAGAACGGAGACCTCGCTCCAGCTGGTCATGAGTTTGTCGCACCAGGTGGCCTGTTCGGTGGCCTTGGCGAAGTTATCGCGAGTAAGGGAATTAAAGCGATCCGAGGACTGGCGATAGAAGCGCTCGAAATAATCGGTGACCATGCGATGGGAACAGAACTTGGGCACCAAGTCCCTAATACTGTTTCTCATCATTTCGCACCAAATGACCGGGATGCCGTCGGAAGTGCGATTGTAGAAACTGGGAACGACCTGGTGTTCCAAGAGATTATATAGGGCTTGACTTTCGGTCAAGTCCTGGAGCTGATGGTTGGTTTCTTCTTCGCCGCTCCCTATGGCCCAGCCGTATTGAGGATCATAGCCCTCGTCCCACCAGCCGTCCAAAACAGAGAGGTTCAAAACGCCATTGGCCAGGGCCTTCATGCCCGAGGTGCCGCAAGCTTCCAGGGGCCTGCGGGGGTTATTGAGCCAAACGTCGCAGCCGGCCGTGAGCAGGGAGGCCAGGTAGATATTGTAGTTTTCGATAAAAAGGATCCGGTTACTAAACCTTTCCTCTCTGGAAAAGTGAATGATTTGTTTGATAAAGGCCTTACCCTCGTTGTCTTGGGGGTGGGCCTTACCGGCGATGATGATTTGCACGGGTTTTTCGGGATTGTTTAAAATGCGAGCCAAACGGTCGGGATCGGAGAAAAGCAGGGTGGCCCTTTTGTAAGTGGCGAAACGACGGGCAAAACCGATGGTCAGCGTGTCTGGGCTAAAAAGTTCCATGGCCTTTTGTAAGACGTCGGCCGTGGCCCCATGCCTTTTTAGCTGCCTAAACTGCGCCCTACGGGCGTAGGCCACCAAGCTCTCCCGACAGTGGCAATGGGCCCGCCAGAGTTCCGAGAGGGGGATTTGACGAGCGAAATCCCAGATATGGCTGGGATCGGGCTCCAAATACCAGTCTTGGCCCAGGTAACGAGAGTAAAGCCTGGCGATCTCCCTGGAAGTCCAGGAAGAAGTGTGTATGCCGTTAGTGACCGAATCTATGGGGGTATCGACCACCGGGGTTTTGGGCCAGATGTTTTGCCACATGTGGCGGCTTACCAAACCGTGCAGTTTACTGACCCCATTGGCGTGGGCCGATAAACGAAGGGACAGGGGGGTGACCCCAAAGGGTTCGCCCTCGTCTCTGGGGTTAACCCGGCCGTAACCCAACAAGACCGGCCAACTGATACCCAGTTCCTTGGCATACTCCTCAAAGTAGGCCCGGGCCAGATCCGGGGCAAAGGTGTCGTTTCCGGCCGGAACCGGCGTGTGGGTGGTAAAAACCGTGGAACCCCTGACCACTTCCCTGGCCGCGTTAAAGGACAGGCCGTAGTCTTTCCTTAGCAAGTTAATGCGCTCCAAGGCCGAAAAGGCGCTATGGCCTTCGTTCATGTGAACCACGGTCGGGGTAATGCCCATGGCCTTAAGGGCCCTGATGCCGCCCACGCCCAAGACGATCTCCTGACGGATACGCATCTCCCGATCGCCGCCGTAGAGCTGACTGGTGGTGCCCCTGATGTCGGGCGGGTTTTCGTCTATGTCGGTATCTAACAGGTACAAG
>JAITJP010000222.1 GCA_031278835.1 Deltaproteobacteria bacterium | reverse complement strand
TCAAGGAAGGCAACACCGACACCTCGTTTTATAAGCTCATTCAGGGCTGTTTGGAAGTTTATAAGGGACAAAACCTCATCGCCGAGATCTCCCAAACCAATACTTATTTTGGGGAAATGAGCGCCCTGGTTGGCTCAAGAAGAAGCGCCACCATCAGAAGCAAGGGCCGCAGCATTGTCAAGGTTTTTCCCGGAGACAAATTGGGCGAGGTCTTGGAAAATTATCCAGACATCTCCAAGCAAATCATCGACACCCTGGTCTTGAGGCTTAACGAATCAAGTAATCGCCTGTCCGAGGTTATGCAAAACCGGGTCGAGCTCGAGCGCACCTACGTGACCCAGCTGACTTCCTCGGTGGGCGCCTCGGCCGTGCCCACCTCAAGTCGGCCCATCGTCGGGGCCTCCAAGTCCCAAATTGGTCAGGGCATCGCCATGAGTACCAAGGGTTCGGCCTTGGCCAAACTGGCCGCCAAGACGGCCGCCAAATCAGCCTCGGGCGGCAACGGAACGGCCGCCACCATTAGGCCCATGCCCAAGCCCGAAAGCCCGCCTTACGCCCAAACGGCCATCATCGGAAACCCAGGCCCAGCCGAAGTGGCCCCGAGCAGCCGGCCCGTGGCCGGCCCCCCAAGTCAGATGGCCCAGGCCGCCGGGGCCATAAAACCCATTACCCAGGCCCCTAAGCCGCCGGTGGCCCCGCCGGCCAATCGATCGCCTTTGCCCAGCGCCCAGGTGCCCGAGATCCCCATCGCCGAGGTCCAGGTTGAGGAAATACCGGTCAGCGTGGTGCCGGCCCCGGCCCGGCCGGCCCAGCCCAGCGCGGCGGCCAAGCCCATGGTGGCCGCCCAGATGCCCAAGGTGGCGGCGGCTGGGGCCGGAGCGGCCCTGACCGTTAACGATCCGGCCATGACCAGGAGTAGTTTTATCCGAAACCTGCTGCCGGCCGATCAAACCCAGCTGATCGTGGTCAAAGAGGCCGCCCCGGCCGCCAAGATCCTGCGGGAAGTTAGATAAATAAGCCTCTTGGCCCAGGGAAGTTAGTTAAATAAGCTTTTTGGCCCAGGCCAGTTAGTTAAATAAGCCTTTTGGCCCAGGCCAGTTAGACAAATAAGTTTTTTGGCCCAGGCCAGTGTTTAATCATTGACTTAAAGGCGCCTAGCTTGACCTTTTTTTTTATTTATGGCGGATCGCTTCGATCCGCCTATTTCATTTAGTCTTTAGAGTTTATCGGGGGCCAAGCGCTGACTTGAGGCCTGATAAATTGTGTAGACTAATGGGTTTTAGAAACATTAAATAGGGTTATTTATTTAAAAACATTGTTAGCCAGGCTTTGGAAGGAATTATGTTTAGATTATTACTTAAAAGTAGGGGATTTTTCGTCTTTTTTAGCTTAATTTTAGTTTTTCTTTGGTCAGCGGCCTGGCCGGTTACTCAGGCCCGGGCCGCCGAGCGTCTGGCCTGCGCCAGTTACCCGGTTTGGCTTTTCGCCCGTTATTTAAACCAGGGCCGGGACCTTTTTCAGGTTGAACTCCTAACCAACCCGGCCACCGGCTGCCCCCACGAGTTTGCCCCCACTTACGCCGATTTAGAGCGCCTGACCAAGACCAAGGTCTTGATTAAAAACGGCCTGGAGCTGGAAAGCTATCTGGACCGAGCCCTTAAGGTGGCCCCGCCCGACATTACCATTATTGACGCCAGTCTTGGGGTGCCCACCCTTTTGGCCGGCTGGGGCCGGGTCGATTTTGACGGCACTATGACTAAGCAATCGGTGGAAACTTCTCCGGCCATGCGGCCCAATCCCCACATTTTCTTGTCTCCCAAAATCTCCCGAATCATGATGGCCAACATCGCCGCGGCTCTGTCCAGGCTCGATCCCTCCGGGGCCGATCACTACGCCGCCCGCTTGGCCGATTGGGAGCTGGAAACCCAAAGCCTGATCGAGGACATTGACCGCTTCAAAGATACCCACCGGGGCTTCAAACTGGTTACCAGTCACGGCTTTTTTGACTACCTGGCCCAAGATCTGGGCCTGGCCGTGGTGGCCGACATCAGCCCCTTAGGCACCGAGGCCGCCCCTTCGGCCCAAAGGCTGGCCAGTTTAGGCCGTTTGATTAGGTCGGAAAAAATCTCGGCCATCTTGCTGGACCCCGAGGCCGACCCGGGCGCCGGCCGCACCCTAAGCCAAGAATACAAGATCCCAGCGGCCATCCTGGACACGGCCACCTCGGGCAGCCACGATCCGCCCATTGATTTTTACGCCCAAGTCATCAGGGAAGACTTGGAGCTGCTAAAAACTCTCTTTCCGGCTAACCTCCAGCCCCCGGCCCCGGCCCCCAAGCCGCGACCGGCCCCGCCCAATCCTAAGCCCATTGATCCCTTTTTAGGCCAATAAGGTAAGCCCCGTGAAGCCAACCTGCCAGGGCCCCCTTAATGAGCCGCTCAGTAAGGCAAGCCTTTCGGAAAGCCCGGTGGTCAAGTTTGAGGTCCGGGACCGGCCGGCCATAATTAAGCTCGATAAGGTTAAGGTCACCTTGGGCCAATACCAGGCCCTAGAGGAGGTCTCCTTAAAAATTCCGGAAAAATCCCAAACGGTCATAATCGGGCCCAACGGGGCCGGAAAATCAACCCTGGTCCAGACCATTTTGGGCTTTTTGCCTTACCAGGGCCAAGTGGACTTTCAGCCCCATAAACCGCGCTTTGGCTACGTGCCCCAAAGACTTGACTTTGACCGGCACATGCCCATCACCGTGACCGAGTTTTTGGCCCTGGGGCTAACGGCCTGGCCCCTGTGGCTAGGCCTGTCCGGCAAGGTCAAAAAAAGCGTTTTGGCGGGACTCGAGCTGGTTAGGGCCCTGGAGCTGGCCGCCAAACCCCTGGGGGCCTTGTCGGGCGGCGAAACCCAAAGGGTCATGTTGGCGGCCGCCTTGATGTCCAAACCCGAGGTCCTGGTTTTGGATGAGCCGGCCACTGGCGTGGACATAAACGGCGAGCAGCTCATGTGCGAGCTCCTGGACGGCTTTAAAAGCGACTACACCATCGTCATGGTCAGTCACGATCTGCCCACGGCCAAGGCCCACGGCGACTGGGTCATCTGCCTAAACCGCCGGGTGGTGGCCCAAGGCCCGCCGGATCGGGTTTTTACCCCCAAAATCCTGGCCGCCACTTTCGGTCTCCATCAGGGCCTGGAGCTTTTTAGCCAAGAGGCCCTGGTTTAAATAACTAGTGGCTCTGATTTGGAGCCAAATCAGGCCCAGGGGTTTAAAAACAAAATACTATTAAAAAATTGAGTCTTTAAGCCCCTGGGTTTTTATTCATATGAGTAAGAATTTTTTTTATTTAAGCTTTTTTTAGCCTTATAAACTAAGATCGATTATAAAAAACGGTTTATCATGGAAATCTTGAACTCCATTTATGATATTTTTGGCCTTATCTATGAACCGACTTTTATGCGCCGCTCGGCCTTGGCCATGGCCCTTTTGTGCCTGTCCACCTCCTCGGCCGGGGTCATGGTGGTCAATCGCCGCTTGGCCTTTTTCCCGGACGCCGTGGGCCACTCGGTTTTCGCCGGGGTGGCCTTGGCCCTGCTTTTTGGCTTTAACCTCCAATTGACCGTATTGGGACTATCGGTTTTAATTGGCCTGACCATTACCTTTCTGGCCCGGCACAGCCACCTGGCCTCGGACACCATCATTGGCTTGGTTTTTTCCGGGGCCGTGGCCCTAGGCCTGGCCTTGGTTAGCCGGGAACCGCAAGCCACCTCGGGACTTTCGCGTTTTTTCTTGGGCGACGTTTTGACCGTGGACGATGGGCAAATTCTGGCCCTGGCCGGCTTGGCCTTGCTTTCTTTTGTTTTTCTATTTTTTCTAACCAATCGCCTGACCCTTAGCTGCCTAGTGCCCAAGACCAAAAAAAACACCTGGACCGATTACCTTTTTGGGGCCTACTTGGCCCTGGTCGTGGCCATCAGCGTTCAGGCCGTGGGCGTTCTTTTGGTGACGGCCCTTTTAATCGCCCCAGCGGCCACCGGCCGGGTGCTCTCGGTCTCCCTAAGGGGCATGTTTTGGCTGGCCCTTTGCTCCGGTCTCTTGGCCGGTCAGCTGGGCCTGTGGGCCTCCAGTCTGCCGGCCATCAACGCCGCCGCCGGGGCCAGCGTGGTCTTAACCAACGTGCTGCTTTTTGGCCTGGCCAGCCTTTTTAGAAGCTTGGGCCCACTTAGGTGAGCGGGCCCAAAAATCCCGCGAGGGGGCTTTTTGGCAATTGGCCCTTAAAGGGGCCTGAGAGGCCCTGGGAGGCCTGGGAGCTATTAACCCCCCAAGTCGGGGCCCCAAGGCCGCCTGGGGGCCTTGTGGACCGATTGTGGGGCTAATTTTGGTGGGGTCAGAGCTAGCCCTTGGGCTTGGAAAAATTTTGCTTAAAAAAATTTTTTTTTTAACCAAGAAAAAAAAAGAAAATAGGCTAATTGATTAGTCTTTGACTGATGATTAGGCCGGATAAGCTTTAGTAAAACTTATTGATATCAATAATTATTCTTTTTATAAGCCCAGAAATTATTCGTCTATTGTATTTTTAATTCCCTTATGGAGGTAATCTACTAGAGGGAATCTCAGTAAAGGCCTTAAAGAGCTTACTTAGCTTTTAAATTAGTTTAAGTTGACAAAATGGAGCGGGATTTCTTGACATGGCTTATGACCCGGTCTATAATAAAAAGGCCTAGTTAGGCGAGTGGGTTTTTTTCTTTAGTCAGTTCTCCAATACTTTCGCGCTTAAACCGCGCCCCAATAAGCCTTTTCGACCAATCTTCGTTTCAAACGGGCCCAGCCATGACCGCTCCCCTTCATCACATCAATCAAATGATTCTTCAACTCCCGACCTTAAACGGTTTCGTGGCCGGACAGGTGGGGGCCGAAGAAGAGCTGCGTCGTCAAGCCCGACTTGAGGAGGCCAAAAACCTCCACCGCCAGGTGGTCGAGGTGGTGCCCGAGACCATGAAAAGCCAGGCCCTGGAAGCTTTACGCCCCCAACCTGAGCCTAGGCGCCCCCGAGCCTTTCTAAAAAAGGACTCGGAAAAACCAGACCACCTCTTTGAACCGGTCGGTCCGGTGGTTGACTTGACCGTTTAGCCTGGGTCAAGAGTTTTTTTTGAGTAAGTGAAGTTTTTTTTAGCTGGCCGGTGTTTAACCTGGCCAGGTTTTGGGCCTGGCCAGGTTTTGGGCTAAGTCAAGGGATTTTTTCGGGCGAAAGTATTGGAGAATTTTCGGGGAAAATTGTTTTTATTGGCCCTAAGGCTGGACTTTTGTTTTTGATGGGAACTTTTGGAAAGGCGGAAATAGCTTGGAGTTTGACGTAAAATCGCTCATGCTCCTCCAGGTCGTCCTGGAGACGGCGCTGGTGCTACTTTTGGTGGTCTGGCTATGGCGATCGAGAAAAAAGTCCGAGCTGGCTAATCCGGCCGCCATACCGGATAATTTAAGGGCCAGTATCGAGAGATTTTTGGAAGAATCGGAGAAAATCGCCGAGACCTTTCAAATCACCTTGAAAGACCAAAAAGACTTGACCAGCAGCTTGATTTTAAAACTCGAGGGCCGTTTGGCCGATTATAAGGAGCTTTTGGCCGTGACCGAGGCGGCCATCCGGGAAGCCGAAAATAGGCTGCTTAAAGTTGGCGGCGAGGTCAATCAGGCCCAAATACGGGCCCAATATCAGGCCCAGTACCTGGAGCCAAGTAAGGCCAACCCGGCCGCCCCCGAGGTCAGGGCCATGGTCCTGCAGTTGGCCAAAAAAGGCCTAAGCGTCGAGGACATCGCCGTCAAGGCCAGACTGCATCGGGGCGAAGTCGAATTGATCATTGACCTGGAACACCAGTTTAGCCTTTAAGGCTTAAGGGCTTTGAGCCCCAGGGCCCAGGGCCCTGGGCTTCAAGGGGCTAAATTAGCCCATCAAGCTTTCCAGAGGCGCTTTAATCAAGACCAGGTAGATAAAGGCCAAGATCAAGATAACCGCGATAATGAATTTAAAAAAGGCGCCCATGAGTAGGCCCAAAAGGGCCCCGCCGCCGGCTTTGAGGGCTGAATCCATTTCCTGGTGATTAAAGATTAGTTCAAAGACCACGGCCCCGACAAAGGCTCCGATGATTAAACCGGGCAGGCTAAAAAAGACCAGGCCAATGATGGCACAGACAAAGGAGCCGAGCATGCCGGCCTTACTGGCCCCCAGTTTTTTGGCCCCAATCATCGAGGCCAGTTGATCCAAGACTATACTTAGAAGGGTCAGGCCCCCGACCAGGATCATGACCAGGTTGCCGTAGTGAGCCCATTGGTCGTAGAAACCAAAAGCCAAATAGGCTATGAAGATTAAGCCCAGGCCAGGAATGATGGGCAAAATGGTCCCGGCCAGGCCAACTAACATGACCAGTAAACAAGCCGTAAAAATCAAGTAATAAGTCACGATCTCTCTCCCAGGGCTGGGCTTTAAAGAAACGGGTTTTGGTCAGAGGGCCGGGGACAATTAAGGCTTAAATTAGAATTTTCGCTTGACCTTAAGTCTCTGGCGGATTATCTTAGGTCGGGATGGCCCCTTAATGGCCGTAAAAGGACCGGGATTTTTTTCCCTGGGGCCCCTGGGCCATGGGGCTATTTCCCAAAGAGTTTTTGTTTTTTTTCTGGCCCTAACCAGTGGGGCTGGAAAAGCCTGGTCTATTCGAGGCCTAGCCGAACCGGCGCTAAACAGCGCGCCGCTGGGCTATCCGGACCAGGGGAAAAGCTTGGCCCCTCGCCGAACCGGCCTCGCAAAGGAGGCCGATGTGGTGGCCGGGCTTAATGATTAACCTATCAGCCAGCCAAAAGGGCGGCCCAGGGTTTTTGATTTTTTGGAATTGAAGTTAGCCAAGGCCTCTGGAGGGCCGGGCTGATTTGGCTAGGGAGTTTGACCAGGCCGCCGAAAAGGGCGAGGCTTCTCCTAAGGCCAATAACTTTAACACGCCCCAAGGTAACTTGGCAAGACCATTAAAATTGATTATTTAATTGACAGGAGTTATAAATGTCTGATAATATTCAGGAACTGACTGACGAAAACTTCGATCAGACCCTAAGCGACACCTCTTTGCCGCTTTTGATCGATTTTTGGGCCCCATGGTGTGGACCGTGTCGGGCCTTGGCCCCTATCTTACTTGAGCTCTCCCAGGAGATGAGCGCTAAGCTGGCCTTTGCCAAGATCAACGTCGAGCTGCATCAGGAAGCCCCAAGCAAGTATAACGTTCGAACCATCCCTTGCCTTATCGTCTTCAAAGGCGGCCAAGAGATCGGCCGTTTGGTGGGCCATAAGGGCAAGAACGTCCTTATCGAGGAACTGGAGAAAATATTGTGATTCACCAAAGCGGTCTTAGGTCCAAAAGTACTTGGTGGCCAAAGCTTTGCTTGGCTTTGATTCTGCTGGCCTCGGTTAGTTTAACCGCTGGTTGCGGTTCCAGTCCGGTCAAGTACGTAAAAAATCTTTTTGGCATTGGCTCAAACGATCCCATGCCCATGGGGGATATTTCGGTCGATTTGGCCTCCAGGGCCCAGGAACGTATGGAGGCCGGCGATTACAAAGAAGCGGCCAAACTCTGGCAACAGCTTAGGGACCAGTATCCCTACAGTAACCTAGCCCTCCTGGCCGACCTCAAACTGGGCGACGCCCTCTATAACGATCGCAAGTACATTGAGGCCTTCGCCGCTTACAAAACCTTTAACGAAAGGCATCCTGACAGTGACGCCATTCCCTACTCTCTGTACCAGCAGGGCATGTGTTATTACAGTCAGATGATGGGCGTGGATCGGGACCAGACCCCCTCGGTCGTGGCCATCCAGTATCTGGCCAACTTGGTCGAGACCTACCCGGACAGCAAATACGCCACCATGGCCCGGGCCAGGATTACCGAGGCCCAAAACAATTTGGCTGGTCACGAGTTTTACGTGGGTGAGTTTTATTACAAACGTAAGGACTATCGGGCGGCCATTAACCGTTTCGTGGGCATAATTACCTACTATCCGGATTCGGGCTACCACCAAAGGGCTTACAACTACATTGCCGAGTATCGGGATTTGTTGGCCCGAGGTGAGATCAAGGACGAAGGCAATCAAAGGCCCAGCGAGTTTAACTCACCCTTCACCATTCAGGACGTGCAGTCGCCCATTTAAGCCTAAAGTTCGGGCCAAAGCGCGAAAAACAAAAAAAAACGGGCGGCCCCTGGCCGCCCGTTTTTTTTAAGCCCCGGAATCGCTTTGGGCCTGGGGCAGTTTACTGACCCGGACCCGGGTCACGGCCAGGCCCGAGAGCCGGTCCACCTCAAACTTGGCCCCGTGGGCCTCGTAGGTGGCCCCCAGGATGGGTTCTTGGCCAAACTTGTCGCCCAAAATGGCGGCCAGGGTCCGATAGCGCTCCTGGGAATCCGGGCCCAGGTCCAGTTCCATAAAACGGCCCAGTTCGTCTAGGGAAACCGTGGTCAGGACCAAGACCGAGCCGTCCGCTTCCAGGGTAAAGGTCGGTTCCTCGTGGTCAAACTCGTCTTGAATCTCCCCAACTATAGCCTCCAGGATATCTTCCATGGTCACCAGACCTTGAAAACTCCCATACTCATCCCAAACCAAGCCTAATCTGGTTCTTTTTTCTCTCATTAGTTCTAAAATGGCGTTAACGGTCATATGATCGTAGATGGATAGGGCCGTTCTAACGATGCTTTTTATATTGGTCTGACCAAGATTAAGCAGTAAATCTTTGGCGTGGATAAAACCGATCGGGTTGTCTTTGTTCTCTTGGTAAACCGGGATGCGGGTAAAGCCGCCAATCCTAATTAGTTCTATGGCCTCGGCTGGGCTAGCCTCGATGGGTAAGGCCACCACCTTGGTGCGGTGGACCATGATGTCCCGGGCCACCCGGCGATCCATGTTAAAAATGTTATTTAGTAAAGTTTCCTCGGTGGCGTCCAGCTGGCCCACGCTTTTGGACTCAGCGATCAGGAGTTTTAATTCCTCAGTGGAGTGGGCCGTGGACTCGTGCAAGTGGGAAGCCCGAAAACACCACAGGATCAGCGTGGCTGAAAAATTTAGGATCTTAACGAAGGGCAAAAACAGCAGGTGAAAAAAGCGCATGGGGAAGGCCAGCCACAGGCAGGTCCATTCGGCCCCCCTAATGGAGAGATTTTTGGGGGCCAGTTCCCCGAAAGTTACGTGTATGAAGGTGATTATGACAAAACCGGTCACTACCGATAGGGAATGAACCAGGGTGGGGTTTTCTAGGCCAAAAAAGGCCAGGGCTGGGCGCAAAAGCGAGGCCACGGCCGGCTCGCCCAACCAGCCCAAGCCTAAACTAGCCAGGGTAATGCCCAGCTGGCAAACCGACAAATAATCTTCCAGGTTATTTAGGCCAAAAAGGGCCACCTGGGCTCGGGAGTGACCGGTCTTGGCCAGTAGTTCCAAGCGGGTCGGCCTGACTTTAACGAAGGCGAATTCGGCGGCCACGAAAATGGCGTTTAAAAGTACCAAAAAAAAGGCCGAGGCGATCATCATGGCTGTGTTCATGAAAAATTCCTGAAAATCTCCGCCCAGAGGCCCAGGCCCCCAGGGCACCCGGGCCTCTGGTCGGCTGGGCATCGTTTTATGGGTTAACCATTGGTCCGCGAATAGTCTAGACAATATTGGCCTAGGCGCCAAAAAGCCAAATAGGGCTTTAATTTTAGGACAGGGCGCTAATAGCGCGAAATAATTAAAATTTGACACCTTGGTCTGGGCCGTCTATCTCTCCAGAACATTATATGATACAATTATTTAGTTTCAAAGGTACCTTTTCTGGGAGGCCCGGACCTTTAGGTCAGAGCCTCTAAAAGGCCCCGGACCACCGCCCCAGAGGAAGTTTTTTGCTTTAAGGCCCCTTATTTAAGTTTTGGGGCCTGTGGGGGCGGCCCCAGCCTCTGGGCGAGGCTTAAAAGTCTTTTTCGGTCTTAGCGGGATATTTTTTTATGAAAATGGTCGAGATTTTCATTGGCTGGGCGGTTAAAGTTTTATCATGAGCCTTTTTTTTGACTCAAATAAGACTGGGCCGGTACTCCGCGGGAGAGTGGGTCATGGACAAAGCGCTGATAACTAAATTCGTGGCCGGAGATTTGGGTGATCCCTTCTCCGTTTTGGGGGCCAGGCCGGCCATTGTGGGCGGCCGCTCCGGGGTTTTGTTTAGGGCCTATTTGCCCACGGCCAGCCAGGTTGAGGTCTTAATCGGCCCAGAGACCTTGGTGCCCCTAAAGGCCCAGGGCCCGGCCGATCAGGTGGCTGGGCATTTTTTTGAAGGCTTTTATGAAGGCCCCTTTGAGTATGAGCCTTATAAATTAAGGTCCCAATACGGCCCCGGGGGCCAGCCGGCCCTTTTTTACGACGCCTATAGTTTTGCCCCGGTATTGGGAGAACTGGATCTGTTTTTGTGGAACCAAGGTAACCACTACCAGATATACCACAAATTGGGCGCCCACCCAATGGTTCACCAGGGCGTCTCGGGCACCCACTTCGCCGTTTGGGCCCCCTCGGCCAAAAAGGTCTGCCTGGTCGGTGACAAAAATTTCTGGGACGGCCGCCGGCTGCCCATGCGGCCCCGGGGGGCCTCGGGGGTCTGGGAACTGTTCGCCCCGCATTTCCGGGCCGGCGATCTCTACAAGTATGAGATCACCACCCAGGCCGGGGATCTGTTGATAAAAGCCGATCCCTTCGGCTTTTCCATGGAAACCAGGCCCAAAACGGCTTCCAGAATCTATGATCTTAACAAATATACTTGGAATGACGCCAAATGGATCTATGAGCGGGGTAAAACTAATTTTCTAACCAGCCCCATGTCTATTTATGAGACTCATTTGGGCTCTTGGAAGCGCCATAGTGATGGAACTTGGCTAACTTATAGGGAACTAGCCGATCAATTGGTGCCTTATCTCAAAGAAATGGGCTTTAATTGGTTGGAAATGATGCCCATCAGCGAGTTCCCCTTTGACGCTTCCTGGGGTTATCAGGTGACCGGTTACTACGCCGTGACCTCCCGTTACGGTAGCCCGGACGACTTTCGCTACCTAGTCGATCAATGTCACCAAGCCGGCATTGGGGTCATCTTGGACTGGGTGCCGGCCCACTTCCCCCGGGATAGTTTTGCCCTGGAATATTTTGACGGCACCCACCTCTACGAGCACGCCGATCCCAGGCAAGGGGCCCATTCCGACTGGGGCACCTTGGTTTTTAACTACGGCCGCAACGAGGTCAAAAACTTTTTGGTGGCCAACGCCTTGTTTTTCTGTGACCAGTATCACATAGACGGCCTTAGGGTGGACGCCGTGGCCTCGATGATTTATCTCGACTATTCGCGCAAGGAAGGCGAGTGGATCCCCAATAAGTACGGGGGCCGGGAAAATCTTGAAGCCATCGAGATGCTAAAAACCTTAAATACCAAGCTCTACGAGCTCTTCCCCGGGACCATGACCATAGCCGAGGAATCAACGGCCTTTCCGGCCGTCTCCCGGCCGGTGCACCTGGGCGGCCTAGGTTTTATGTTTAAATGGAACATGGGCTGGATGCACGACATGCTTGATTTTATGAGTAAAGACCCCATTTACCGGCGTTACAACATGGAGCGCTTGACCTTTGCCCTTTTGTATGCCTTTCATGAAAATTTTTGCTTACCTCTCTCCCATGATGAGGTGGTTTACGGAAAAAGGTCACTTTTTGACAAGATGCCCGGTGATTATTGGCGTAAATGCGCTAACCTAAGGCTACTTTTGGGTTACATGTATGCTGAACCCGGCAAAAAGCTTCTCTTTATGGGCGGCGAGTTTGGCCAGATCAACGAGTGGGATCAGGCCAGCCAGCTCTCCTGGGAACTCTTGTCTAGGCCGCAGCACCTGGGCCTTAAGAATTTTTCCCAGGACTTAAATCGGCTCTACCTTAGTGAGCCGGCCCTTTATGAGCTTGACTATGATTGGCGGGGCTTTCAGTGGGTCGATTTCCGCGACAGCGATTCCACCGTGGTCAGTTTTTTACGAAAGGGCCGCGATCCCAACCAGATCATCTTGTTTGTTTTTAATTTCACCCCAGTGGTCCGGCCGGCCTATCGTTTGGGCGTGCCCAAGGCCGGCTATTGGAGCGAACTGATTAATTCCGACTCATCGGTTTACGGTGGCAGCGACGTTGGCCTGGGCGGCGGTCGTCACAGCGATTACCTGGCCG
>JAITJP010000209.1 GCA_031278835.1 Deltaproteobacteria bacterium | reverse complement strand
GGCGGCCGCGGCGGCGGCCAACTAAGGCTTAAACAAATTTCCCCGAAGGCTAAAGCGAAAAAAAACCAGAAGCGCTCATTCTGGTTGGTTGTCTCTCTTCTAAGGCTAGCTTGGGGCCGGACCGCTCCGGCCCCAAGCTATATTAAAAGGGCGGTTTACTTGATGTCAAAGTGCAAACTGGTGCCGTAGTCGGTATTGTCGCAGGTACCCGGACCTTCATAAGCCGTCTTGTTACGGGCGATGACGATCCAGTCGCCGGCGGCCAGGGGCACGAAGGTGACCTTACCGTCTTGGTCGGTGGTATCGGCGTAGGCCTGGGCCGTGTCGCCAGCCAGGGCGGCGTAGCCGCCGTAGCGAGCCTTAACCTCGGCCCCGGGTAAGGGTTTTCCTTGATAGAGCACTTGCAAAACTAGCTTTTGGCCAGGCTTGACCGTGCTGGGGTGACTTAAGGGCACGATTTCAATCGGTAGGCCCTGGGGCTTGGTGGCCAGGGCGGCCGTCGTGTCGCCGCCAACCGGGATGATGCCTTTGGCCCCTTCGATGTAATAGCCGCACTCGGTGGCCCCGGGGGTTTCGTCCTTACGTTTCATGCTCCAGTCCCCGCCGGGCGTTCTGGACCAATAAATGGGCTTAACGTCGGCGATGACCAAATAAGTTGATTTGGCCAAATTATCCTTGGAAGTAAAAACGTAATTGGGGCTGCCGCCGGTCAAATCAATCTTGCCATCGGGCCCCACGGCGTAGACTTGAAAAAAGGGCAACTCTTCCTCGGGAATGTTTTCCAGCTTGGGATAGTGATGGCCGTAGCCGATGTTGGCCGTCAAGGGTTTGCCAACCGTGGGATTTTCGGCCGTGCCCCACATGTCATGGGCCCACAGGGCTCCGGGGCTGATAAAAGCCACCAAAGCGGCTAAGGCTAAAATAAGGCTCAATTTTTTAATGCTTGTCATCTTTCTCCTCCGAGAAATGGCCTCAACTGAGGCTAAATAGGTCAAAAGCTCATGATCATGACCCTTAAAGGCGTCTTTTTTTGACCTTCGTTTTGAATGAATCTAGTTTTTAGTTTTTTTGTTAGGAAAGGGCCTTAGCTTTAGGCTTTTTCCACAAAAGCCTGGCCACTAAAGCGATGTTGACAATTAGGCTCAGGCCCAGAGCGATGGTCTCCTTGGTCGGGGACTGGGAACCCCCGGAGGCCAGGGCTGGGCTGGGGGCCGGGCTTGGGCTTTGGCTAGCGGGGCTACTCTGGGCGGCCCTGGCCTCCGGAGCCGCTAGATCGGTAACTTCGGGGAAAACCACCTCCAGCTCGCCCGAGGATAGATGGCCCTGGCCATCGTTGGCGGCGAATTTCCAAAGGCCGGGCACGTTGGGAATAAAAGCGAAACCGCCGTTAAGGTCGGTCACCCCGCTTTGGTAAGGCACCTCGGGGTCCTGGGGAGAATGGAGTAGGACCTTACTGTATTTCATGGGAGTTTGGTCGGAATACAAAAAGCTCAAGGTAATGGTTTTATCCGAGGGGGCTTGGCGCCAAACCACCCCGTGGGCCCAGACCGGCTGGGAAAAGGTTAAGGCCATTAAGGCCAAAAATAATAGGCATAAAAAGTTAATTTTAAGTAACTTAGTCATGGATTTCACTCCCCATCGCGAGTAAAAAAATAACGGCCCAGCTGGGCAGTCAAACAAAAAGAGCCTCTCTGGGCCCTCGGCCCAGTGATTTTGAGATTTTGATTATTTAAAGTCTTGATTTAAAACTATTTAGTTTTTCTTAGTAACTTATTTAGCTTTTTTAGCTTTGGGCCCAAAAAAAAAGCCAGCCCCCCTGGTCTGGACCAGGGCAGACTGACCTTCATGGTCGAAAATAAATTTTTTTTTGGGGCCGGCTTGGCCCAAAAAGTTAAGGAGAAATGGTCTTCGTGACCGTAATAAGTTTCCTAAATATCGGTTTTTTTGTCAACAACTATTTTGAGGCTCCAAAATTGTTTAAGGAACATCAACTTTTAAACCTAGCCTTGATTGGTTATTTTTTCTTAAAGATAATGCCGGTTGGCTTTACCAAAGAGCCGAAACCATCTATCTCGCTTAAAAGGGCCGGGCCCTTTTTTCTTTAATTGTAAGGGTCTTGATTGAAATTGACGATTATGCCAAAGCCCCTTAAAAAAAGTCGCCCTTTAGCTGGCCTATTACTGCCAAGCCTGTTTTTCCTGGTCCTATTGGCCTGGGCCAGCCCCTGGGCTAAGGCCCAGGAGGGGCCAGGCCCAGGGCTCGAGCTCTCGGATGGCCCGGCCCGGCCGGCTGGCCTAACCCAGGCGGTTATTGAGAGCTTGGTCAGTTCCAAGGTAAACGATCGGGACCTGGCCATCGCCGCTCTGGCCCAAGACCAGTCCGAGGCGGCCACCGAGCTGTTGCGGGCCCTTTTGGAAGGTGGTTTGATGACCCAGAGGGCCAGCCAGGGCCTCTATCTGGCTAGCCCAGAGGGCGGTTATCGGGAGCTAATTAGCGGCCAGCCCCTTGGCGACCTTGGAGGGCTTAATCTAAGAAAAGTGGGTATTAATAACCGCCAACGGGAGAGTTTGGTCTCAATTATTAACAATCGGACTTTAGTTAGCCCGGATTTGGCGGTAAGGCGCCGGGCGGCGGCCGCCTTGGTGGCCTCCAAAAGCCTTGATCCAGAGTTGATTAGGGAGCTTTTGAGTAAAGAAAGCGATGGCCAGGTTATTCGAAGCTACCAAAAAATCTTGGCAATCGAGACTCTGGGCCGAGAGGGGGCCCCGGAGGAGGAAGTGCTCACCGCCCTTAACTTTTTGGGCGACAACCTAACCCCCGAGGCCCGGGAGAGCATGAGAGCCTACGCTGAGAGTGAAAACCCGGCCCTGGCCGCCGCGGCCCAGGGGGCCATGGCCCGGCAAGATCACCAGTTACAGCACTTGGCTTTTTTTGAAACCATCTTTTTTGGCCTAAGTTTAGGCTCGGTTTTGGTCTTAATTGGCATTGGTTTGGCCATCACCTTTGGGGTCATGGGGGTCATCAACATGGCCCATGGCGAGATGGTCATGTTGGGGGCCTATACGGTTTGGGCCCTTCAGAGTTTGTTGCCCGGTCAGGCCGGCTTGGCCTTGATTTTGGCCGTGCCGGTTTCTTTTGTGGTGACCGGCTTGGTCGGGGCCATCTTGGAACTCTCCATTATCCGCTATTTGTATAGCCGGCCTTTGGAAACCCTTTTGGCCACCTATGGGGTCAGTTTGGTCTTACAGCAGGCCGTAAAAATCTTCATTTCCTCAAACAATCGCAGCGTGGAAACCCCCCAGTTTATGAGCGGCTTACTGCATCTTTCCGACCATTTAACCGTTACTTACAGCCGGCTTTACATTATTGGCTTTTGTTTGGTGGTCTTTTTGATGATTAATTTGGTCATGAAACGGACTAGGTTAGGCTTGGAAGTTCGGGCCGTGACCCAAAATAGGGCCATGGCCCAGGCCATGGGGGTTAATTCTAAGCGGGTCGATACCTTGACCTTTGTTTTGGGCTCCGGGGTGGCCGGCATGGCCGGGGTGGCCTTAAGTCAGCTAACTAACGTCGGGCCAAATTTGGGCCAGAGTTACATCGTTGATTCTTTCATGGTGGTGGTCTTTGGCGGGGTCGGTAATCTCTGGGGCACCTTTTTGGGCGGCCTCATAATCGGCATGGCCAATAAATTCATGGAACCAATCAACGGGGCCATCATGGCCAAGATTCTCATCATGGTCGGTATTATTTTGTTTATCCAGCGCCATCCCAGCGGACTTTTTCCGCAAAAGGGCCGGGCGGCCTCTTTGTAAGCTAGGCGGTTTAAAGCTAAATGAGAATCTTCGATTTATCGACCAAGATATTTTGCGCCTTACTGGTGGCCGCGGTCAGCTTTCTCTCGCTGGGGGTATTAACGCCGACTAGCTCATTTTTTCACGTTGAGCCCTATACGGCCCTCATTATCGGAAAATATCTCTGCTACGCCATTTTGGCCCTATCCATTGACTTGGTTTGGGGCTATTTGGGCATTTTAAGTTTGGGCCATGGGGCCTTTTTCGCCCTGGGCGGCTACGCCTTTGGCATGTATTTGATGCGCCAAATTGGGGCCAAGAGCGTTTACGCCGCCTCAGACTTGCCCGACTTTATGATCTTTATTGGCTGGGATAAGTTACCTTGGTATTGGCTGGGTAGCCATAGTTTTTGGTTTTCCTGCCTTTTGGTGCTTTTGGCCCCCGGGCTTTTGGGCCTGGCCTTTGGCTGGACGGCCTTTAGATCCCGGGTCTCGGGGGTCTACTTTTCCATCATCAGTCAGGCCCTGACTTATGCCCTCATGTTGGCTTTTTACTTAAATAATCTAGGTTTTGGCGGAAACAACGGTTTTACGGATTTTAAAACCATTTTAGGTTTTGATCTGCGCTCAAATAACATGATCGGAGCCCTTTTGGCCATCTCGGGCTTGGTTTTACTACTTTCTTACTTACTTTGTCGATACTTGGCCGTCTCCCGCTTGGGTCTGGTCCTGGTGGCCATTAGGGACAATGAACCGCGGGTGCCTTTTGCCGGTTACCGGGTGGAAACGGTCAAGCTTTTTATCTTCACCCTCTCGGCCATGATGGCCGGCTTGGCCGGGGCCCTCTACCTGCCCCAGGTGGGCATCATTAACCCCAGCCTGTTTGCCCCGGTCTTTTCCGTGGAAATGGTCGTCTGCGTGGCCCTGGGCGGTCGGGGTACCCTCTATGGGGCCGTCTTTGGGGCCATCATGGTTAATCTTTGCAAATCAACCCTAACCAGCGCCTACCCCATGGCCTGGCCCTTTGTCCTGGGCGGCCTTTTCGTGGCCGTGGCCGTCTTTTTGCCCCAGGGCCTGGCCGGTCTATTTTTCCCCCAGGGAGAAAGTAAGCTAAAAAGGGCCTGGTCGAGCCTTTTTGGCTTAAAAAGTCCCAGCCCAGATCTAGATCTTGACTGGGAGCCAGATGATCAAGAGCTCGATGATGAAGCCGAGCCCTCTTCCAACCATTTAAGCAAAGCAAGCCTGGCCGGGCCTAAAGCCGGCCGGGCCTAAAAAAAAGGTCAAGCCATGGCCAGCCGCCCTTGTCTTGAAAAGCCTTTGCCGGTCAATCCCGGCCTACCCAAAAATTTCTCCGATTATGTCAATCGGACCAATCAGGATGATCTGCCCCCGCCCATTTTAAATTGGGAAACCAAAAGGGAGCGGCGACAAAAATACGTACTGTTTTTGGAGGACATCTCGGTAAGCTTTGACGGCTTTAAGGCCCTGGACAATTTGACCTTGTATTTAAACGAAGGCGAGCTAAGGTGCGTCATCGGGCCCAACGGGGCTGGAAAAACCACCATGATGGACGTCATCACCGGTCACACCAGGCCCGATAGCGGCGAGGCCTTTTTTGGGGAAAACCTTAATCTACTGGACAAAGACGAGGTTTTTATTGCCCAAAGCGGCATTTGCCGAAAGTTTCAAAAGCCCTCGGTCTTTGAATCCATCACTACTATCCAGAATTTGGAACTGGCCATGAAGGCCAATAAAACCGTCTTTGGCACCCTCAAAGCCAAGCTAAGTCAGGCCGATCGAGAGTATTTGGCCAGCCTTTTGGAACTGGTTAGGCTTACCGAAAGGGCCGACCAGCTGGCCGGAAGCCTATCGCACGGCCAAAAACAGTGGCTGGAAATAGGCATGCTCTTGGTTCAAAAGCCCAAAATACTCCTTTTGGACGAACCGGTGGCCGGCATGACTCCCCAGGAAATCGAAAGGACCACCGAGCTTTTAAAAAACCTGGAGGGCCAACATTCCATCATCTTGGTTGAGCACGACATGGAGTTTGTCAGATCAATAGCCAAGATCGTGACCGTTTTGCACCAGGGTAGTGTTTTGGCCGAGGGCGACATCAATTACATCAGTTCTCACCCAGAGGTCATCGAAGCCTATCTAGGCGGGGCCCAATAGGCCCCAATAGACCTCAAGGTCTTAATTTCACTCTTATTTTAGTTTTTATCTAATAATAGATTGGTTTTTGGTTTTTTTTGGAGAAAAAAATGCTTGGGGTTAAGGGACTTACTCAATACTACGGACAGAGTAACATTTTGCGAAGAATCGACCTGGAAGTTCCCAAGGGCTTTTGCACTTGCCTAATGGGTCGAAACGGCGTGGGCAAGACCACCCTTTTAAATTGCCTGATGGGTTTACTGCCCATCAAAAAAGGCCAGATTTTTTTACAAGGCCAAGACATCACCAAAGAAAGCGCCCATTGGCGGGCCAGACACGGCCTGGGTTACGTGCCCCAGGGCCGTCAAATCTTTCCCCTTTTGACCGTTGAAGAAAATCTCCTTTTGCCCCTAGCGGCTAGGCGCGACAAGCTTCGGAGCATCCCCGAGAGCGTCTATGAACTTTTTCCAGTCCTAAAAAAAAGCCGCTCCCGGCGAGGCGGCGATCTCTCCGGCGGTCAACAGCAGCAATTGGCCATTGCCCGGGCCATGGTCCTGGAGCCGGAGCTGCTCATCCTAGACGAGCCGACCGAGGGTATTCAGCCCAATATCGTGGCCGAGATTATTGACTTTGTTAATAAAATGACCAACCAGTTGGGCCTAACCGTCCTCCAAGTTGAGCAAAAGGTGCCCATCGCCAGAAAGGTTGGCCATAACTACGTCATCATGGAACGAGGCCGGGTGGTGGCCAAGGGTTCCATGGCCGGCCTGGACGCCGAAACCATCAAAAACTTTTTAACCGTTTAAGTTTGCCCGGCTGGCCCGGGACCAGCCGGGCAAACTTAATTTTTCTTGGCTAGTTAGGCCCCTTAAGTATTTTAGAAATTTTAGGCCCAGGCCAAAAAAATTAAAACCAAGCCAGGAAGAAACTTTGGAGCCCCCTAAGGTTCAAGCCCATGAGCAGATGGCCACCTGGAAGGCCAAGCTGGCCCTGACCCTGGGCCTGGCCCAGGGCCGGAGCCGCATAAAAAAACTGCGCTTCGAGGGGCCCCTTCGGGTTCAAAAGCTTTTTTATCCAGAAAAAGCCGCTCCTGGGCAAATCGAGACCTGTCATCTCTATCTACTGCATCCCCCGGGCGGCTTGGTTTCCGGGGATTATTTGGAGCATGATTTTAGACTAATCGAGGGGGCTGGGGCTTTAATCACCACCCCGGCCGCCACCAAAGTTTATCGGGCCCGAGATGAGCGCTCCCTACAGATGGTCAAAAGCCTGGTTTTCGTGGACCAGGGCTCGGTTTTGGAGTGGTTTCCCCAAGGCACCATCGTCTTTGACGGGGCTCGGGCCAGCTTAGCCCAATACTTTGACCTAAGTTTGGGGGCCCGGGCCCTGGGTTGCGATTTGCTGGCTTTGGGCCGGCCGGCTTCAAACCAGCCCTTTTCAAGCGGCTCCCTGGGGCAGCTGACTCAGATACTCAGAGGCCCAAAACCGCTCTTTCATGAGCGCCTTTTCCTTAGGGGGGGCGAGGCCCTTTTGACTAGCCCCTTGGGCCTGATGGGCCGCCCGGTCATGGCCCTTTTTTGGGCCGTGGGCCGAGCCGATCAGGCCAGTGATTTGGAGGCCTTGCGAGATTGTCTCAAAATGCTCCAAAGCCAGGCTGACTTTGGCCCCAGGCCTTACCATTTAAGCCAAAAGGCCGATCCGGTTTTTTCGGTCACCTTGCGCCAGGGCCTTTTGCTGGCCCGGGCCCTGACCTGGACTCTCCAAGAAGCCGAGGCTTTTAGATTCCGGGTCTGGTCAGTGGTCAGACCCCGGCTACTGGGCCGAGAGGCCCAGCCGCCCCAAATCTGGTCGACCTGAGCCCCAGCGGGGCTTTTTGGCGGGCTTATTTTTAAAAAATTAAGGATTTGAAGCATGGATTTAACGCCCAGAGAAGTCGACAAACTACTTTTATTTACCGCCGGTTTGGTGGCCGAGCGGCGAAAAAATCGGGGCCTTAAGCTTAACTATCCCGAGGCCGTGGCCTATTTGAGCCTGTATATCTTGGAAGGGGCCCGCGATGGCCTGAGCGTCTCGGAACTGATGAGCCTGGGCCGGGAGCAGCTCAGCCGAGACCAGGTCATGGAAGGCGTGCCCGAGATGATCTCCGAGGTGCAAGTCGAGGCCACCTTTCCCGATGGCACCAAACTGGTCACCGTTCATGAGCCCATTGGCTAAGGGCTTTTGGGCTTGGAAAAGTTTTTTTAGCCCAACCAGAGAGGAAAAAAGATGATCCCCGGACAATATGACCTGGCCGAGGCTGAGCTCATTTTAAACCAGGACAGGCCAACCATCGAGCTAGTCGTTTCCAATCTGGGCGATCGGCCCATTCAGGTTGGCTCCCATTATCATTTCGCCGAAACCAATCCGGCCCTGTCCTTTGATCGAAAAAAGGCCTATGGCTATAGGCTTAATATCATCGCCGGCACCAGCGTCAGGTTTGAACCGGGTCAATTTAAGACCATCACCTTAACGGCCCTAGGCGGCCGGCGGCGGGTGCTCGGTTTTAGGGCTCAGGTGATGGGGCCTTTGCTAGATTCGGTTGACTAAAGTTTCCCTAAAGCTAGCCGCCCCAGGGGCTAGCTTTAGGGCCTTTTGTTAAAACCTGAGTTTATTGGTTTTTACTTAAAAACTTTCATGGAATAAAAATGTTAAAAGTTACCAAAAAACATTACGCCGAGATATTTGGCCCCACGGTTGGGGACAAGGTTAGGCTGGGTGACACTGATTTATGGCTAATGGTCGAAAAAGACTTGACGGTTTATGGCGATGAGGTCAGTTTTGGCGGCGGCAAGGTCATTAGGGATGGCATGGGCCAGAGTCAAGAGCCCCGCTCCAATCCACAAGTGGCTGACACGGTCATCACCAACGGCCTGGTTTTGGACGTTTTGGGCGTAGTCAAGGCCGATCTGGGCATTAGGGATGGCCGGGTCATGGGCCTGGGTAAGGCCGGTAACCCGGATATCCAAGACGGCGTTGACCTAATCATTGGCCCGTCAACGGAAATCATCGCCGGCGAGGGGCTGATTGTCACGGCCGGGGGTCTTGACACCCATATACATTTTATCGCCCCCCAGCAGGTCCAGGAAGCCTTAACCAGCGGCATCACCACCATGATTGGGGGCGGCACCGGACCGGCCACCGGCACCAAGGCCACCACCTGTTCGCCCGGGGCCTGGCATCTGGAAACCATGTTATTGGCCACCAATAATCTACCCATGAATTTTGGTTTTTTGGGCAAAGGCAATTCCAGCGCCCCCCAGGGCTTGATCGAGCAGCTCCTGGCCGGGGCCGTGGGCCTTAAATTACATGAGGATTGGGGCACCACCCCGGCGGCCATAGACAACTGTCTAAAAGTCTCGGCCGAGTTTGGATCCCAGGTGGCCATCCACACCGACACCTTAAACGAAGCCGGTTTCGTGGAGGAGACCATCAAGGCCATAGCCGGGCGGACCATCCATACCTACCATACCGAAGGGGCCGGCGGCGGCCACGCCCCGGATATCATCAAGTGCTGTGGCCTTTTAAACGTTTTGCCCTCCTCGACTAATCCCACCCGGCCTTTTACCGTCAATACCGTGGATGAGCATCTGGACATGCTTATGGTCTGTCACCATTTAAACCCCTCGATAGCCGAGGACCTGGCTTTCGCCGATTCTCGCATTAGAAAGGAAACCATCGCCGCCGAAGATGTTTTGCACGATCTTGGGGCCCTGTCCATGCTCTCCTCTGACTCCCAGGCCATGGGCCGGGTGGGCGAGGTCATCATCCGTACTTGGCAAACCGCCCATAAGAACCGACTTCAGAGAGGGCCCTTACCCGGTGATGAAAAATGCGACAACCTTCGAATAAAACGTTATCTGGCTAAATACACCATTAACCCGGCCATAACCCATGGCCTGGACTCCGAGCTGGGCTCAATTGAGCCCGGCAAACTGGCCGATCTGGTCTTGTGGAAACCGGCTTTTTTTGGCGTCAAGCCCCATCTGGTCATCAAAGCCGGGGCCATCGCCGTCTCGCCCATGGGTGACATTAACGCTTCCATCCCCACCCCGCAGCCCTC
>JAITJP010000188.1 GCA_031278835.1 Deltaproteobacteria bacterium | reverse complement strand
CAAGCTGTCCAAGAAAAAAAACTCTCTCTCAGGGTGGATTTTTTAGCGATTCCCAAAATCCAACCCCAACCCAAGCCGCCAACAAAAACAAAAACCCACCCCCCGCGGCCGGGTTTTATCTCTTGGGAAGCCTGATTGATTTTGGATTTTTTAGCCAGAATCAATTGGAGGCGGGGTTAAGGGTGATGATGACGATTTCGGGCCAGGCGAAGAGTCGGGCTTGGGTGATGCTGGCTAGGCCGTTGGTTACGAATAAGTTTAGATCGGAAATCTTGTAGAGGCCGGTGGTGTAAGGGTAACCGTGGATGGTCGAGGCGATGTTTATTTCTTTGTTCCAAGGGGAGCTGACTTGACCGCCGTGGGTGTGACCGGCCAGGAAGAGTTTGACCCCATGGGAGGCGGCGTCGTCTAGGCCTTCGGGGCGGTGTTTTATGACCGTGACCAGATCGCCCAGGCGGGGCCGGGGACCGGTTAGGCTGTCAAAGTTCAGGGTATTGGCTTCTTTGTGGTAGACCAGATCTTGGGTGCCGGGGTCATCAAAGCCTATGAGGGTCATGGGGCGATTGGCTAGGTTGACGCTGGTGTTTTGAAGAATTATCAGGTTGGTTGACTCAAGGTTGGCTATGAGGTTTTGGGTCGAGTCCACTTTCTTGTCATGGTTACCCAGTACGGCGTAAACCCCGTTGGGAACTTCCCTTAAGGCCCGCATGGGGATCCTAAAGTCAAGAGCGAAGGAGGCCTTTCTGTCAACCAGATCCCCGGCCAGGAGGACCAGATCGGGTTTTTGGGCGGCCACCCGGGCAAAGACGTTACCCAGCTCGGTTAAATTTAGACCCCGCCCATAATGGAGATCGCTTAACAGGGCTATTTTGTAGCCATTTAGGGAGGGACTTAGATTGGCAATGGCCAGGTTGACTTGGTTTATGGTTGGCGGCTTTAGCTGATGGCCATAACCATAAGCGGCCACGGCCAACATAAAAATCAAAAGAAAAACCCTTAAGTCGGCCAGTTTCGATTTACTTTGACTGTCCTTAAAAAGTCTTTGCAGACCGCGATTTTTTTGCTCCCTAAGCTTACCAAAAATCGCCCCCAAAATGGTCAAAAGTAAGCACAGTGGTAGCCAGCACAGGTGGACCAGCTCCCAGAGATAGGCGGGCCTAAAGACATAGTTCCAGAGAAACAAAGAAGTGGGGGGCGGAGTGTCGGAGTAATATAAAAAATAGAAACAGGGTAGAGCGGCTAGGTTAAAAAGTAAAAATAAAAGAAAAACAAGAAATTTACAAGACTTACCTACTAAACTGTTAAAAAAACGCCAGGATATTATCTGAGCGATAAGCATTATGACTGGCATTATTGGATGGTTTATCATGTAAATTACTCATAAGGCAGATTTTATTGTTTTTTCCAATTTTTGACGAAATTTACTAACTTTTTTAGAATTAAAAAAATTTAACTTTTAGTTAAATCGCTAAGGTCTTGTTTTAGCTAGATCATGATTATCTTTTGGTGTTTTTATTATTTTTATCGTGAGGTATTATTTTTATTTGTTTTTTTAACGTATAGGCTTTTTGTAGATGCGTAAAGGCAAAGTTAATTTGCAAAAAATCGATTTTTAGAGAACTAACAAAAAATAAAAATCTAATAAGAATTAATAAGAGTTTGTAAATATCTAATAAGAACTAATTAAGCTAAATAATAGAAAGAAATTAAAGAAATCAAAATAAATCTAGAAAAGTTGTAAAAATTCCAACAAAAAGTTCTTTTATTTGGCCGGGGCCGCCGAGGTGGTGGCCTTGTTTTTTTTCTTGGCCGATTGTTTTGAGGCCCTATGGTGAGGCCTTTGGCCAGGGTGTTTTTTTGACCCGCCGGTGGGGGCTGGGAAAAAGTTAGCCTTTTTTTAAATGCCCACCGGGAACATGAAAGTAAAGGAGGCCCCGCCGTCCGGGTATTCCGGGGGATGGTTGGTGGCGCTGATTTGGCCGTTATAGCGCTCAACGATTTTTTGAACTATGGAAAGGCCCAGACCCGTGCCTTGGGTTTTGGTGGTAAAAAAGGGACTAAAAACATTGGAGAGGATTTCTTCGGGTATACCAGGTCCGGTGTCGGTTATTTGGCAGACCACGTATTGATTGTCAGGGTCCTTGGTCGAGTAAAGCTTTAGGTAAATCTTGCCGCCGCCTTGGGGGGCCATGGCCTGGGAGGCGTTATAGATGATGTTTAAAAATACGTGGAGAACTTGGCGATCGTCAGCCGAGATCATGGGCAGATCTTCTTCTATGTCGGTAAAAACTACGCTTTTCATGCGACTTAATTCATGTTTTAGTGAACCAAGGGCTTCTTTAGCTAGATCTTGTAACTTAAATTGTCTGATTAGACCCATCTCGTCTCGGGAAAAATCCAAGACGTTATTTAAGACCTTATTTAAGCGCTCGACTTCCTCCAAAATCACCGTGGGGTAACGCCTTAAGGGATCCGCGGGGTTAATTTTCTTTAAAAGCCGAGTGGTAAAACCCCCTATGGAGACCAGGGGGTTTCTTATTTCATGGGCCAACTGGGTACCCATCTCGCCTTGGGCGGCCAGCTTTTCGGCTTCGATTAGCCGGGATCTGACTTGGCTAAGGGTGACGTTGGCCTGCTTTATGTCGTCATAGAGCTGGGTATTTTCTATGGCCAGGCCCGCTTGGTT
>JAITJP010000117.1 GCA_031278835.1 Deltaproteobacteria bacterium | reverse complement strand
AAAGCTTAAAAAAGATAAAAAATACTTACATCACCGCCTGCGGGACCAGTTACCACGCCGCCTTGACGGCCAGGTATATTATCGAAGAACTGGCCCAGATCCCCACCGTGGTCGAACCGGCCTCGGAATGTGGCCGACATCACCTCTTGGTTGACGAGAGCACCCTGGCCGTGGCCGTCTCCCAGTCGGGCCGAAGTCCCGATACCTTGGCCGCTTTGGACTTGGCCAAGCAAAGGGGCGCCCAAACCCTGGCCGTGGTCAACGAGCCGGATAGCCCCTTGACCGAAGCGGCCACCGGCACCCTTTTAACCCTGGCCGGAAAGGTTCATTCCAAGGCCTCGACTAAGGCCTTTACCTCCCAATCGCTGGTCTTGGCCCTGTTGGGCCTAAGGTTGGCCCAGAGTAGAAATTTACTGCGCAATCAATGGCGTCAAGAGATCGAGAGTTTTTCCCGGGTGCCCGAGATGGTTCGGGAAGCCATTTTGAAAAAAGACTTGGAACCCAAGGTTATCGAGCTGGCCCATAAATTAAACAAGCAGACCCAAGTCTTTATCTTGGCCCGGGGGCACTTATTGCCCATGGCCTTGGAAGGGGCCCTCAAATTAAAAGAAGTGGCCAAGATCCACGCCGAGGGTTATTTGTGCGGAGAGTTTGGCCACGGGCCCTTGGCCTTGGCCGGGCCCGGCACTCCCATCATCATGTTTTCTTTTTCAGACGAGCACGAAGCCAGCAGCTTGACCCTGGCCCTGGAACTTAAGGCCAGAAAAGCCCCGCTGATACTCATTACCGAGGACGGCCCCAAAAAAGACGAGGGCTTGGCCAGTTTGGCCGATGTCTTTTTGCCCTTACCCCAAGCGCCCTCTCGTTTAAGACCCATGGTGGCCGTAATCCCCTTACAGCTTTTGGCCTATTATTTGGGGCGGATCAGAGGTTTTGACGTGGATCATCCAGGCGGGACCTTATCGCCCGAGGTGTGTCGTCACGGCCCCTTGATGGAGATGGACAAGAAAAAGGCCAAGATCACCAACGGCACCCTGGTTGGTAACGGTTTCGCCTTGCCCACCGAGCCAACCCGGTCAAGGGAATCAAGCCAAGTAAGCGGGACCAGGGAAGAGTCGGTTTCCACCGATCCCCCGGCCTAAAGGTTAATTTGTAAGGGTTTTTTGGCCTTTTGCTTTAGGTCATTAAATTTTGTTCGGGCCCTTTCGCATGAAATGGTCCGAAGCTTTGGGCCTAAAATGGCCGGAATTTTGTCTCGAGGTTTTAAGCGATTTGTTTGAAAAAATAATCGATTGTTAACCCATGACACGCCCTCGAGGGGACTCGAAGGGCTTTTTTTGGGAGTTTTTGGCCAGATGAGGGTTTTATCAGGCATACAGCCATCAGGCAGTCTACACATTGGTAATTTTTTTGGCATGATGAAGCAGATGATCGGCTGGCAAGAAAAAAGCGAGCTTTTTTGTTTTATCGTCAATCTCCACGCCCTAACCACGGTTTCCAAGGGACCCGTGTTGGCCGCCAATACCTTGGAAGCGGCCATGGATTTTTTGGCCCTGGGTCTTGATCCGGAAAAATCTTATTTTTGGGTCCAAGGCGACGTCCCCGAGCACACCGAACTGACCTGGATTTTGCACAATCACACCTCCATGGGCTTACTTGAGCGCAGTCATTCCTACAAAGACAAGGTAGCCAAAAGTTTAACGCCCAATCACGGCCTTTTCGCTTACCCGGTTTTGATGGCCGCCGATATCTTACTCTATCAAGCCAACCTGGTCCCGGTGGGCCGCGATCAAAAACAGCACCTGGAGATCGCCAGAGATATCGCCGGTTCCTTCAATCACGTCTACGGCGAGACCTTCGTTTTGCCCGAGGCCGGCATAGACGACCATTTGGCCACCATCCCCGGCCTGGACGGCCAGAAGATGAGCAAAAGCTACGGTAACGCCATCGACATTTTTTTGGAAAAAGATGAACTAAAACGCCGAGTTATGGCCATAGTTACCGACGCCAAGGCCGTTTCCGACATTAAAGACCCTGAAACTTGTAATATTTTTGGTATTTATAAGCTTTTTGTTGACGATCAAGCTCAAGCGGAATTAAGGGAGCGTTATTTAAAGCCCGGCTTAAAGTATTCAGTGGTTAAAAAAGAACTTGTGGATATTATTTGGGAATATTTTGAGCCTTTTAGGGATAAAAGAAGAAAACTTTCAAAAAACCCCGATCAAGTTCGGCAAATCATGGCCGCCGGGGCTCAAAAAGCCCGGTCGGTGGCCACCATTACCATGGACGTGGTCCGGGAAAAGGTCGGCCTTATTTATTGATTTTCGGTTTTTTTTAACAATAAAAAAAAGCTCCGATTGGCCTAAAATATTGGGCCAATCGGAGCTTGATTTTTTTTTAGGGCTTGATAGCCAAGAAGAAGTTGGTTCTCCTTGGCTATTTGGCTAAGTTACTGGACCCCGGAGATGCCGACCTGTTGATCCACGTGGATCTCCACCCGGCGGTTTCTGGCCCGGCCGGCCCGGGTGGTGTTGCTTTCAATGGGTTCGGATTCACCTCGGGAATCCTCGGACAGACGGGCCGGCGAGACCCCGTTTCTGACCAGTTCCCTTATGACCGATTGGGCCCGGCGCAGACCCAGTCCGTAGTTATAGGCCTCGGTCCCGACGTAATCGGTGTGCCCAACCACCCTGACGTTGACCGTGGGATTGTTGGCCAAAACTCTGGCGGCTTGCTGGATGTGGGGCAGATATTCGCTTTTGATGACCGACTTGTCAAAGTCAAAGAAGGCGGCGTAGGCCACGATCCAGCAGCCCCGCTCGTCCACCGGGGCGCCCAGCGGGGTGCCCGGGCATTGATCGCGGTCATCGGGAACGCCGTCTTGATCCTCGTCGCCAATGGGCTGGACCCGGCAAGAACGCCCGTCAATCAAGCGCACCAGATCGTATTGACTGGACATCATGGCCCAGTCTTTGGCCGTGGCCCCCTTAAAGTCGGTGGCGTAACAGGAGGCCCCGTTATTGAGTAATACCGTGGCGATGTCGTAGCGGCCGGTTTGGGCGGCCCAGTGCAGGGCCGTGGCCCCGTATTCGTCGGGGGAGTTGACCCGGGCCCCGGCCCGAAGCAGTAGATTAACGGCCTCCTTTCTGCCCAAATAAACGGCCCAAGTCAAGATGGGCCAACTGGCGGAGTTAAAGGGCTGCTTGAGGATGGCCAGATCCTTACCAAAAACCGTCTCGGGCTTTAAGCCCAGCCGGGAAAGGCTAACGTTGGGGTCGGCCCCTTGATCTCGGGAAACGGCCATGCCATTGATGTTGTTTTCGGCCAGCCCGAAAAATAGACCCTGATCGGCCACCAGTTGACGAGAGAGGCGCACTTCGGGATCGTATTGGGCCCGAGCGTCCACGCCCAGGACCATCACTAGGCCCAGGGAAATGGTCGTGACGGCGACCAGGGCGGCCAAATAGGTCAGCAGTTTTCTCATGGTAAAACTCCGCTGTATGTTGCCTTGTCCTTACGGGGACTTATTTTTTTTTATTTTGGTTAAAGCCCTTTTTTTTAAGCCTACCAAAAAAGGGTTTGGGGGGATTCCAGAACTTTTCGAAAGGTGATGGTCCGTGATACATCATGGGCATGTTCTAGGGTACCCCCCATAAACTCTGGGCTTGAGGCCTTTTAACGATTATCTGAGCGACTTTTCTTAAGGGCCTTTTTTCTTAAGGGTTTTTCAAAAAAAGTTTTTTGCTGGGCGGCCTAGGCGGCCCCAAAAAAAAGGGTTTGGGGGGGATTACTGAGCGTCCCAAACAAGGTATGGCAACAGTGGCCAAAACGGGCTTACTCTAGGTTACCCCCCCCATAAAACCGTGAACTGGTCAACTGGTTAACTGGTTAACTGGTCAACTGGGGGCTTACTTGTATTCGACGATAATTATAGGCTGAGCCTCCAGGATGCTGACGCTGGCCAGTTCGGATTCGGAACGGCCGCAGGGCAGGGA
>JAITJP010000076.1 GCA_031278835.1 Deltaproteobacteria bacterium | reverse complement strand
ATTTAAGTAAAAATTTAAGAAATTAACTAAAAAAACAAAAAAACCACCCCGCCTTTCCGCCCAAAAAAAATCATACTCGCCCCCCGCCTACCCTCAAATCCAGACCAGTGATCTGGTTTAAAGAGGCCCAGGAAACGGCCCCAAAGCCCCACTACGGATTTAAAATTTACCCCCCGCTAGGGTGGTAGCGGCTAGCTTAAAAAACCCTCAAAATCAAATCTGGGCCAGCCTGTGGGTGATTTGTGATTTTCTGGGTTGGGGGTTCGGCTAGGCCAAAGGCCTTAGCCGGGAGGGGCGGGGCTTAGAAAAAAAAGACAAAAATACCGAGCAAACGGCCAGGGATTATTGGCCGAGATTATTGACTTACTGTATTTTTGAGTTTTTAAGGCTAAAAAAAGAACTTATTGCTTGATATATGGCTTAATCAAATGCTCGGTTGACAAAAGATCGTCCAATTCGGACTTTTCCATGATTTTTTTGTTAAGCAGAAAATCGTAGACCGGCAGGTCGGAATTTAAAGCCTCTTTGGCCAGTTTGGAGGCCATTTCGTAACCCAGGCGCGGGGTTAGGGCCGTAAGCAGCCCGACGCTGTTCATGACCATTTCCAGGCAACGCTCTTTGTTGATGGTAAGGCCCTCCAGGCAGAGATGGCGAAGGGTCCGGCAGGCCTTGGTCATTCTCTTTAAGCCCTCAAAGAGAGAGTGGGCGATGATCGGCTCCATGACGTTTAGTTCAAGTTGACCGGCTTCGGCGGCCAGTGTAATGGTCACGTCTTTGCCAATAATGTCATAGGCCACTTGATTGACCAGTTCCGGGATGACCGGATTGACTTTGCCTGGCATGATGGAGGAACCGGGCTGACGAGGGGGCAGATTCATCTCGTTTAAGCCGGCCCGGGGGCCCGAGGAGAGCAAACGAAGATCATTACATATCTTGGAGATTTTTACGGCAAAACGTTTCAAAACGCCGGAAATCTGAACATAGGCCCCGGTATCCCAGGTGGCTTCAATGAGATTGGGCGAGAGTTCCAAAGCCAGGCCGGTTATTTTGGCCAGGTGGTCCACGGCCAGGGCGGCGTAGTCGGGGTGACTGTTTAGTCCCGTGCCTATGGCCGTGGCCCCCAGATTAATTTCCAAGATAAGCTTACTGGCCTCGCTTAACCTTAAGATATCCTCGCCCACGGTGGTGGCGTAGGCGGAAAACTGTTGGCCCACGGTCATGGGGACGGCGTCTTGAAGTTGGGTCCGGCCCATTTTTAAGGTCTCAAAATATTCCAGGCCTTTGGCCTCAAAGCCAACCTTGAGATAATCAATGGCCTCCATCAAGTCGCCAAGGGCCCAATGTAAGGCCAGCCTTAAGGCGGTTGGGTAAACGTCGTTGGTGGATTGGGAAAGGTTAACCTGGTTATTGGGGTGGCAATGGGCATAATCGCCCTTGGGAAAGCCCAGGATCTCCAAGGCCCGATTGGCCAAGACCTCATTGATGTTCATGTTGGTTGAGGTGCCGGCGCCGCCTTGGATGACGTCAATGGGAAACTGATCCAAAAATTTTCCGCCCATGACTTCCTCGGCGGCCTGACAGATGGCTAGGCCCGGGACCTTTGCCAAAAGGCCCAGGCTCAGGTTGGCCCGGGTGGCGGCCAGTTTGACCGCCGCCAAGGCCTTGACCATTTGAGGAAAGTCAGATAAGGGGATACCGGAGACCTGAAAGTTTATTAAAGCCCGGGCCGTCTGGACGCCGTAATAAACCTCTAAAGGCAGTTCCAACTGGCCTAAAAAATCACTCTCGATTCTGGTCATGGCCTTTTTTTCCTTTAGTCCCTGTCCCGGTAAATCCAGGTCAGCCTAGGTTTTTTTTCAATATCGTTTTCTTGAACTTGGTATTATGGGCCAAAAAAATTTGGCCCACAATAATGGGTAAATTGATTGGGCGGCTCATTTTAGCCTAATTTTTTGGGGCTAGTCAAACTGGGCTTATTAATCTAGCCTATTGCTCAGGCTTATGTTTGATTGGCCTTAAGGGTCGGCTTTAGTTTGTCCGGGGCGGCCTGGCGGATTAAGGCCCGGGCCAGTATCAGGGTGGGATCGACTAGTTTTAGGCCGCTGGGGCTCTGGGAGTAACCTTTAAAAGCCAAAGGCAGTTCGGTGCAGCCCAGGACAAGGTAACTTATGTCCAGTTTGGCCAAAGCCCTTAAGATTTTTTCCAAGGCGGCCTTAGCCCTGGGGGCCACCGGATTGGACAGACATTTTAGGCCAAACTCGGGGTGGTAAATGATCTCATGGGTCCGGGTCATAAGTTCCAGGCCCGGGTCAATCATCTCAAGATGGGCTTTTTTTAAATAAGGGGCGTAAAGGCCTAAGCGATAAGTGCCCAGGGTGGAAAGAACGGCGATTTTTTGGCCTTTTTGACAGACCGAGGCTAGGTAATTGGCCGTCTCCTCCAGCATGTTGACCAAAACCAGACCCGGACCCAGAGCTTGAGCTTGGGCCCTGGGGTACTTAAAAATAGCCTCGCTGTGGGCGGTATTGCAGGGTATACCAATAACCCTGGCCCCGCTCTCATAGAGTTTGCCCAGGATCTTGGCCAGGCTTGGCCCGGGATTGGGCTCATTGGAATCCAAGAGGTAAGCCGTGCGATCGGCGATTAGGCTCGGCAGGGAGTGGAGCAAAACCGGCAAGTGATCCTGATCTCGCTTGGCCAGGGTTTGATCGAAAATTTTTTCCAGCAAATCCAAGCCGGCGTAAGGGCCCAGCCCACCCACCACCCCAATAACCTTGTGGCCAAGGGCTAAATAATCCGGTGGCCTAAAGCCAGCCATCATGGGGCCAGGGCTTATCAAGGGAGATGACCTTTAAGCCCAACCAGGCCTTGGGCTAGCCCAAGGCCTGGTTGGGCTTAGAGAAGGTGGCTAGGCTAAAAATAGCCAAGGCCAGCCAGATTATCAAGTAACAAAAGAACATTGGCCAAGAAAAGAACTCATTTAAAATAGTTATGGCGAAAATAAACTGAAGAGTCGGAGTTATGTATTGACCAAAACCAATAATCGTAAAATCAACTAATTTAACGGCTTGGTTATACATTAAGTATCCGGGAAGAAAAAAGACAACGGAAAATAACAGTAAAGCGTCATGTTTAAAAGTTAAATGACCAAAAACTATGAGATTTTTTGAGTGTAAGACCAGTAAAACCACTAGGGCCAGGGGCACGGCCAAGACCATCTCCAGGAAACTTGAGGAGAGGGCCGAGAGTCCGGCGGCTTTATGGGCCGCCCCGTAAGCGGCGAAAAGGATGGCGATGTAGATGGCGTATTTGGGCGGCTCTCCCGTAGTCAGGCCCAGGGCGGTGACGCCCAGGACGGCCAGAAGAACGCTAAACCATTGCCAGGAGTTTAGGCGCTCTCGAAAGAGGAGTACCCCAAAGGAAATATTCATGAGCGGCAAGATGAAATTAGAAAGCGAACATTCAAGCGCCTTACCAATGGAGACTATGTACATGAATATTATGTTGTTTGAGGCCATGAGAACGGCGCTAAGACAGGTATACCAAAAACGCTTACGATGCCTAATGAGCGAGAGGACCTCGGGCCATTGTTTGGCCCAGGTAATGTACAGGGTCATAAAGGGAACGAACAAAAGGGAGCGAAGAGCCCACAGTTCCCAGGCCGAGGCGTAACCGACGGCGCTCAAATAGACTGGACTAAATCCCCAAAGGATGAAGGTCAAGAGCATAAAAATAACGCCTTGACGCTGCCCCTGGCCTAGGAAAGCTGGGATCATTTGTTGGCCTGGCCTGGCCCCAGACCAGGCCTGGAGCCAGGCCTGGCGAAAAAGGGTCTATCCTCTGGCCTTAGAAGCTCGGCCCTGAGCCCGTGGGCTTTGACCGCCTTTTCCCCTTGGGGCGTGGTGATGACCTTACCGCCCCGGACTGGGCCCAGTTTGCCCTGGTTGGCTATAACCTGGCCAGAGACCACCGTTAAGACGGCTTGGCCCAATTTAAGATCAAGACCGGTTATGTCGGCCCAGGCGCCCGGCGCTAGGTGACCCCTATGGGCCGATAGGCCCAAGGCCAAGGCCGGGGCGTAACTGCTTTTCCAGACAAATTCTTCCAAGCTTAGGGCCCCCAAACGGACCAAGGCCAGGCCCATAAAGGCGGTCACGTTGCGGGGGATGCCGCCGCCGTCGGTACTGATGGCCGAGACGGCGAAATCGCCGTTGGCTTTTTTGGCCGTGGCCAGGATCATCCGGGGCTGCGGGGGGTTAATGGAAAAACTAAGGCCCACCCGGGATTTCATGTCGCGCCAGTACTCAAGGCCTTCGGTTCCAGTGGCTAGGCTTACCTCCGAGTCATTGGCCTTGTGGACCATGGCCCAGCCTTCCAAAATAGCCCTTTCCAAACCCTGGGCCGTTGGGGGGTAGCCTTTGAAATTAAGGCAATCGATGGTGACTTGACTGGTGGGAAGCCCTTGGGCTATTTCGCCGCTGGTGCCGTTAATGGGCGAGAGATAGGATTCGGAAAAAACCCTGGGCCGCTTTTCCAAAATTTTTAGGGCCTGGGCCGTTTCTTCCAGACAGGGCTTAACGTAGCCCCGGCAGTATGAGTTTATGTGGGCCAGATGCATGGGCCTTTGGCCGGCCAGTTCCAAGGCTTGGATTAAGCCGTTTAGATCGGATCGGGCGTTTTGGCTCCCGGCGTGGAAAGCCAGATAAGTGCCCCTTTCGGCGCTTAACTCGATGGCCGCTTGGCTGGCCTCGGCCGTTAAGGGGTAATGACCGCCCAAAATTTTTAGGCCAATGGCCCCGGCTTTAAGGGCCCGATCCAAACAATCGGAAAGTTCCGCTAAACCGGGATGGTCTGAGGTCAAAGTATGGCCGGGCCTAAGGTACTCAAGACAAGCCAGGTTAAGGCCCAGACCGTATTGGGCCAGGTATTTTAGAACCTTTTCCGTGGGTCCGGACATGTCCAAAGCCGTGGTCACCCCGGCCTTGGCCAGCATGGCGTGGGCCCTGGGTCCGCCCAGCCAGTTTGAGGCGTGAACGTGGGGATCAATTAGGCCCGGGACCAAGACCAAGCCCTTGACCTCAATGACTTCCTTGGCCAGATCGGGATTTAGATCTTCTTGGACCCTTTCCACCCGCCCCTTCAAGACGGCCAAATCCAAGTCCCCCTTAAAACCGCCCACGGGATCGACCAGGCCGCCGCCCTTAAAAATAAGGTCATACAAGACTTTTTTGACCACCTCTCCCCCTCCCATTGAAAAAAGCTTAGGCCCCAGGCCTAAGATTTTTTTTGAGCCAATTGTTTAGGCTTTGGCCGTTTTGGGCCAATGGTCAAACCAGGCCGCCAAATACCGGCCCGGCTGGTTTGATTCCACCACCCGCCCGTTTTCAAAGATGACTTCTCCCCCGCGGATGACCAGCTCCGGAAGGCCTTTAAGGGTTTTTCCGTGGTAGAGAGTGTAATCGGCTTTTAGAAGCGGGTTGGGGCCGTCGATGACTCTCTCGAGTTCTGGGTTAAAAATAACCAGATCAGCGTCCGCCCCGGGTTCCAAAGAACCCTTGGTGGGCCATAGGCCAAAGATCCTGGCCGGTTTTTCGCAAAGAAGCCTAACCAGTTCCGGCAAGCTTAAGCGGCCCTTGGCCACGGCCCGGTCATACATGACCCGCAAAAGCAGATCGCCCCCGGGTAAACCGGTGGGGGCCTGGTAAACGTCACTAAAATGGGGGGCCTTGGCCAGGCTTGAGTGACCGGCGTGATCCGAGGCCACCACGTCTATGAGGCCCCCCTTCAGAGCGGCCCACAATGGCTCCAAGTGCTCCTGGCTCCTTAAGGGCGGGCTGACCTTGGCCCTGGTACCCCAAAGGCCCATTAGCTTATCGGTCAAATCGAGATAGTGCGGACAGGTCTCGGCGAAAATGGGCGGCCCGGCCCAGGATCTGGCCAGACGCAAAACCTCCAGGGCTTGCCAAGTCGAAAGGTGGGGCAAATAAACCGGACAATCGACCATCTTGGCCAAACACAAAAACCTAAAAACCGCCTCGGCTTCGCTAAGATCCGGGTGGGTGGAGCCAAAAGCCTCGGGCGAGGTCCGGCCGGCCAAAATGGCCCTGTCCTCAAAAAAATCAATCACGGCTCCGTTTTCGCAGTGAGCGGCCAACAAACCGCCCACCCTGACCACCTCGGTCATGACCTTCAAGATCTCCTGGTCGCTTAAAAACATGCCTCGTTTTTGGTAGGCGGTAAAGATTTTGTATGATTTAACGCCCAAACTAGCCGCGTACTCCAAAGTTGAGCCAAGCTCCCCCAGGTCCTGTGAGTTTAAGCTTAAATGAACGGAAAAATCCAAAAGCGACTTCTCCCGGCCTTCGGCGATAAAATCATCCAGGCTTTTTTTTAATCCCCCCGTTCCGCCCCAGGCCTTAAAAGCCCCAATGTAAGGCACCAGCGTGGTAACCCCCCCGGCGGCGTAGGCCCTAGACAGCCGCCCCATTCGATCGGCGTAAACCGGATGCAGGTGAGCGTCAATGACCCCGGGCAAAACCAGCTTGCCCTCGGCCGAAATGGTCTTTCGTGCTTGGGGCCTGGCTAAGCCCCGGGACACACTAACCACCCGCCCTTGGTCAACACCCAAATGCCCCTTAAAAACCGAACTTGAGCTAACCATCGTGCCGTCCACGATGGCCAGATCGAAAATGGCCTGATCCATGTTCATTCACTCCCATATTTCCAAAAATCATAGCACCTAAAAATTTAGTTTTCAATATATAAAATCAATTTCGAACATATCGAAAAACTTAGCTTGGCTAACTTTACTTAAGAGCTCCTAGGCCGCCCCGGCGGAAAAGCCCCGGGCCTATGGTCGTTTCTTGATTTGATTTTGTTTTTGGGCTTTATTTTAGGCCCTATTGGCTAGGCGCGTTTTTTTGGCCCTATTTTTAGGGGCACTTTCTAGGTCCTGTAAGGCTGGCCTGACCTTCTCGGCCGCCCTGGCCCGGCCAAAAAGCCTAAACCAGCCAGGGTAAAAAAAAACCGAACGGCCAAAACCACCAAGCTCAATAATCGGTTCTAAAGCCCTGGTCAAAAAAAAATTTCCCTGGCCGGCCGCCAAGCCCGGGTAAGTTTTTTCTCTAATATAGGCCAAAGCTGGTATGAATCATGGGCAGGCCGGCCCTCTGGAGCGGCTTGTGCGCTTTTGGCGGGCTGAGCCAAGTGTTGAGGGCTTGATTAACTCACTGGAAATTTGGGCTAAAAAAAATTTATTGACAAGCCTGAAAAAAAGATATATTCTAAATTTACAAATCGATTTCGAACATATCGAAAAACTAAAAATAATTTTGAGGCCATTAGTTAGCCCAATCCAATCCAGTAATTTGATGATTCGCTCATGATTTTTCGCCAATATTGGCCAAATGTTTTTGACCAAACCAAGATGATCAATTTTTTAATTTTTTTTAGCCCAACAAAATTTCCAATCTGATAAATGGCTTTTGACTAAAACGAAACTTAACCTAAAGTTTTTAGGGCCAGCCTCCAGGACAGTTGAGTTAAGCCGATCTGGCCCTTTGGCCAGCCAATTGGCCAGGATTAAGGCCAGAGTTCCCTGGGTTTTATAAAAGTTTGGCTTTGTTTATCTTTTTGTGATAGAGAATGCAGTCATGGCTAGAGCGGCCAAAAAGGGCCGTTAAATTTATGCCACTGGGCCATGATTTATGAAATCTGTAGAAAAAGTTTTCGCTATTTTTGAACTTCTTTGTGAGCGCGGGGAAGCCAGGCTTTCTGACATTTCGAAAGACACCGGTCTTAAGGTCAGCACCCTGCACGGCATGTTGGCCACCTTGATTGATATGGGCTATGTCAAGCAAAACTCCCTCACGAAGTTTTACGCCGCCACCATGAAGGCCTTTCATTTGGGGCTTAAGGTTAGGGACCAAACCAGTCTGGTGGCCTTGTCCCGGCCTTACATGCTTGAGCTTAGGCACCAAACCGGACAAACGGTCAATCTTTCCATCCTGACCGGAGGACAGACCTTGGTAGTGGAGCGCATCGAAGGGGACAACAACCTCACCATCATTAACCCCGGCCGGGCCCTTCCGGCCTACGCCACCAGTAGCGGTAAGGTCATGTTGGCCGATCTCTCCGATGACGAGTTTAAGGATTACCTCGCTCAAAACGAGCTAAAGCCTTTAACCAACCAAACCATCACTAACCCCATTAAGCTCAAGGCCGAGCTGGAGAAGATCCGGCGCCTGGGCTACGCCACTGAATTTAGGGAGCTTATCGAGGGCGGGATGTGTTTGGGGGCGCCCATCCGCGATCACACCAATAAAGTCGTGGCCGCTACCAGCTTGTCGGTTTCCTATCCGTCAATTAGCAAAGAGAAAATGATGAACTTTAAA
>JAITJP010000059.1 GCA_031278835.1 Deltaproteobacteria bacterium | reverse complement strand
AAATTAGCCACCCACTCGTTGGGAATGGCGCCGATCTCGATGGTGACGTAATACATCAAATACAAAATGGCGAAAAGGATGACCGGTCCCAGGACTTTCTGGGTGACGATGGTATCAACCTTATCGGAAAAAGCCACCCGGTCGTCGGGAGCGATTTCGTCGGCGCTGGCCAGAACGCCGTTTTTGAGGATGGAGTGGATCCAGCCGTAACGATAGTCGGCGATGACCGCCTCGGGGTAAGTCTTTAAGGTTGTCTTGAGGTGGGCGGCCAAGGTGTCGCATCTGGCTTGAAGTTTTTTGCAGACCTCGGGGTTGATTTCCTGGGCCCGGCGCATGATCTCTTCGTCGCGCTCCAAAAACTTCATGGCCAACCAGCGAGAAGGGTAATTGGCGGTTAGGAGCTTGGCGTCCTCGATTAAGGGGACCATGTCCTTTAAGGCCAAATCGACGTCCGGCCCGTAGGAGATCTCCAGGGGCTTAACTTTGCCTCCGGTCTCTTTGGCCAGCTCAACGGCCGCCCTTAAGGCGTCGTCCAGGCCCTCGCCTTTTCTGGCCACCATGGGGACGCATTTAAGTCCAGTCAGTTCGGCCAGCCTGGCCACGTTGATGTCCAGTCCGTTGGCTTTGGCCTCGTCCATCATGTTTAAGGCCAAGACCAAAGGCATGCCCAACTCCAAGAGCTGGACCGACAAATACAAATTACGCTCCAGAACGCCGGAGTTGATGACGTCGATGACCGCGCCCGGAGGAGGGCTTTCCTCGGAAAGAACCCGCCTGGCCACGACTTCCTCCAAGGAGTAAGCGGTCAGGGAATAGGTACCCGGTAAATCGACCAGAGTAATTTCAATGCCGTCTAAATGAGCGATTCCTTCTTTTTTCTCAACCGTGATGCCCGGATAGTTGCCGACGTGTTGACGGGCCCCGGTGTATCGGTTAAAGGCTGTGGTCTTGCCGGAGTTGGGATTGCCGGCGATGGCAATCCTACTAGAATCTTGTTGCATATTTGTCCCTATACTTTTGGCTGAAAAATTTTGATGGAGGGATCTCGGGCCTCCAAAAAATTAGTTCTGGATCGGACCATCGCGCCTGGCCGATCCTAAATACAGTTCGATTTTACGATTTTAAAAATCCAATCTGGATTTAATTTCTTCGTATGAAACCCATCAAGCTCCTGAAGCTTGCACGTCAATGAAATCAGCCTCATTGTTGCGAAGGGTTAAGGTAAAGCCCAAAAGCCTTAAGGCAACCGGATCTTGCAAAGGGGCCCGCCCCATGCATTGGATTTGGATCCCCGGAACCAAACCCATGTCCCGTATACGTCGTCCCATCTCACCGTCGGCGGTGATATTTTTGATGATAGCCTTTTGCCCTTTTTTTAGGCGGCGCAAAGTTGTTTGACTCGAATCTGACATTAGTGTTCTCCGAAAAGGCGTTAAAAACTTTTGACAAAACTTTTTACTCTTGGGCCCAGGCCAAAAAAATCCCCGGTCGATCGGCCAAAGTTCAATCGACCTAACCTTGGGGCCAAGCCTAATGGCTTAAGAAATATTTCTAAGCCAGATAATTTTCAAGCTTTGCCTCGAAACGCTCATGGCTCAATCGGCCAAGGGATCGCGGCGTTCCTCGCAGGACTTCTTGCGAACGTGCATTTTGCAGCCGCAACCGCAAGAAGGACGAAAAACGACGCGGTACACGGCTATGCCGAGAGCGGCCACGACGATAATTCCAACTATAATGTATTCAAGCATAATGCCTCCGCTGGTAATAAATGGCCTAAGCCACCCGTTCTAAATACCAGAACCTCTCGCTTTGAAGACCCAGCCACTTCAAACGAGGTTAGAAGTTAGTTCCCACTAAAAAAATTCCCATCCATAGGAAAACCCAATAAAAAAAAACCTTTTCTGAGGCCAAGTCATCAAAAAATCACTAGAAAATTTTCCCTAACTTGACTCGAAACCATCACTATTTACGGCGATTACGCCTTTCCCATTCTCTCTAACCTAAGAACATATCTTATCGCTATTGAGAATAATTTGCAATATACCACAAATCAAAACCTTGTCAAGAAAATTTTTCGACAAGCCCAAACAAGCCCCAATCAAGCTAGCCACCTATTTATAAATATCGTCTAAAATCCATTTTTTACCAAATCTTACTAGCCCCACTCTAAATAATAGCCATCCTCTCAACCCATAATTCCCTTGCCCCTGCCCACTACCACCTAAACCCGCCTATTTTCTAAAAAAATCCCTTTTTCCCCCTCCACCTTACCGGCTCCCAAGCCCTGCCCCAAAGCCCCCTCCAGAGGCCCCCTTATTAAAATTTTTTCCATAAACTAAACCTTGCCCTTAAACAACCCATACGGCTCCATTTATATCTTCTATATCACTTAAAAACAATTTAGGATCAATTTTTATCAGGTCATAATCATCCCTATATCATCCTATAACTCTATATAGCAAAACTTTTTCCAATATATCACTATGCCCTTTCCCTAATCACCTTCCCCTCTCAAGCCCAGCCCGCGTCAAAATATTATCTCCCGCTCAGCCCTCCAAAAAACCTGCCGCCCACTCCAGCCCCAATAGCCCAGTAATCACTAAACTTTCCGCCCCCGCCCAGGTTCTATTTTTGAGCCCCTGGCTCCGGCCAAGCCCTCCCCGGCCCTTTCCACCATAACTATGCTAAATATTTAATAACTTCCATTCCTCACTCAAAACTTTCCATCAACCGATGCTTCTTAAAACTCCTATAACTATTAGAAAATCCGAATCTATTCAAACATAAGTCATAAAAAAATATCCATGGTAGTCTTAAAATCGCCCATCCATTGGCTCTCCCCAGGCCCAGGCCTCGCCCAGCGCTCATAGCCAATTCTGGTTACCCATTGACTTACCCAAAACGAGGGCCTTAGCCCCGCCCGGAGGCCTTCCAAACCCCAGGTCTCAGGCCTTTCAAAAACCTAGTTTTTAGCAAAAAAGGGCCGTGGTGGGAGGGTTGGAGCTTTACGGTGGCGGGGGTATTTTTTTTATTTAAAACTTAAATACGCATATAAATTTTTAAAAATACTGGGCGCGTTTTTAACAGCTGGCCAAAAATTTCAAAAAAAAATTTTCAGCCGGTTTCCTTGGTTTTTAAAACGATTT
>JAITJP010000474.1 GCA_031278835.1 Deltaproteobacteria bacterium | reverse complement strand
AACCACCCTTAAGCGGCCCCTGATGGTCTCGATATCGGAGCCGGGCATCCACTGAAAGGGCGTGTGGGCCTTGGGGGTGAAGTGGGCCAGGCCCAAGTTGACCTTGGCCTTGGCCCAGCGCTTGACTTTTTGGCTTAAACTCACGATGGCCCTAAGATCTTCCTCGGTTTCCGTGGGTAGTCCGACCATGAAGTAGAGTTTTAGGGTTTTCCAGCCCAGGCCAAAGGCGATCTCGGCCGCTTGAAAAATATCTTCCTCGGTTAAGTCTTTGTTGATGACGGCCCGTAGTCTGGCCGTCCCGGCCTCCGGGGCCATGGTAAAGCCGGTTTTTCTGACCCTTTTGATTTGCCTAGCCAGGTTATCGGATAAACTTTTGACCCGTAAGGAGGGTAGGGACAAGGCCACGGAACTTTGGGCGTGATGGTCCATAAAGCCCTTGACCATGGTCTCGATCTGGCTATGGTCTCCGGCCGAAAGGGACAAAAAGGCCGCCTCGTCTTGACCGGTAAAATCGAGATTTTTTTGAATCAGCTCCAAGACCTCGCTGGCCGTTCTTTCCCTAACCGGCCGATAGAGAAAACCGGCTTGGCAAAAGCGACAACCCCTGGAGCAGCCCCGGCCAATCTCGACCACCACCCGATCGTGGACCGGCTTAACCAAGGGCGAGATCTGGCAATCGGGAAAAGGCGCTCCCCTTAAATGGCCGGCCACGGCCCGAATGACCCGATGGTGACCGGATTTTTTTGCTTCCATTCTAACCAGGCGATTATTTTCATAGTAAGCTTCAAAAAGCGAGGGAATATAAAGCCCGGCTCTTCCGGCCAAGCGATCAAAAAGCTCCCTTTTGGGGGCCCTTTCATAACGCCAGGTTTTAATGATCTCCAAATCTTCCATGAGCGAAGCCTCGGCGTCGCCCAGAAAGAAAAAATCAAAAAAATCAGCCAAGGGCTCAGGATTTGAGGTCCCCGGGCCGCCCCCCACCACCAGGGGCATTTCCTCAGTCCTATCTTGGGCCAAAAGCGGCAAACCAGCCAAATCGATCATGTTTAAAATATTGGTGTAACCCATCTCGTATTGAAGGGAAAAACCAATCATGTCAAACTCTCCGACCGGTTTACTTGATTCCAAAGCGAAGAGCTTTTTTCCGGTTCGCCGAAGTTTTTCTTCCAAATCCAGCCAAGGGGCGTAGACCCGCTCGGCCGAAAAGCCGGCCTGGCTATTAAACATGTGGTATAAAATTTTATGGCCCACGTGACTATGGGCAATCTCGTACAAATCGGGAAAGGCCAAGGCCACCCTAAAGATCCGGCCCCGTTCATCGGCCCTTTCATTGGCCTTGGCCCCGGGTTCCAGTCCCAAATATCTGGCCGGCTTTTCTAAACCCAGCCAAAACTGCGCGTCAAACGACAAATCAAACTCCAAAATAAAAACTTTTTTTCTAAAAAAACCAGCCCAAAAGAAGCCCGGCTTTTGGGGGGGCCCTGAAGGCTCCTTAGCCTCAGGCCAGAAGGGGGTATTTTAGCACGAAGGTCAGGATTTTTCTTAAAGCCCTTAAAATTTCTTATTTTTTAAAAAATAAAAAATTGACCAGCGTTCCTAAGCCCCTGATAAGAAGAAAAAAGCTTCTCGCCAAAGGCTTGGGCGAGAAGCTTAAATTTATGGCCTGATTATTTGAGTTTTAAAAAAACTTTAGCGAGGATTTTTTCTAATCCTGGACTTGCGAGTTATTTTTTAACTCTCTTAGGGTTGAGGAAATTTCCGCCAAGAGGCGATCGCAGGCCTCGACTGGATCGGGGGCCTCCCTAATGGGCCGGCCGATGACCAAGAGATCCGAGCCCCCGCTTAAGGCCGAACTGACCGTGCCGATCCTTTTTTGATCGTCTCCGGCCACTAGGCTCCAGTCTGGCCTAATGCCAGGCGTCACCAAAAGGGGGGCCTGGCCAAAACGGTTTCTTAGATCAAGCGTTTCCAAACTGGAACAAACCAGACCGCCGCAACCGGCGATCAGGGCCCTTTGGGCCAATCGGGCGGCGTAAAGGCCTGGTTTTCGATATTCCTCATTAAGCTCGTCAAGGGAGCTGGGCTCCAGACTGGTTAGAACGGTTACCCCCAAGACCACCAGGCCTTCGGCCTTGGCCACGGCTTCTTTCATCATCTCCAACCCGCCCTGGGTATGGACGGTAATGAGATCAGGAGAAAAACTTTTGACCGCTTCCATGGCCCGGCCAACCGTGGCCGGAATATCGTGGAGTTTAAGATCCAAAAATAATCCGGCCTCGGGGTCAAGCTCCTTAATCTCAGAGAGAATCGAGGGCCCCTCGGAGACAAAAAGCTCCAAGCCCACTTTGAAAAAACCCACCTTGCCGGTAAGAGCCTTGACCAAAGCCAAAGCTTTGGCCTTGTCCGGTAAGTCCAAAGGTAAAACCAGTCTCATGGCCGGATGCTCCGAGCCTCTAATTTTATCAATAATCACTCGTCATCCAAATCGTCTAACAAACCTTCGCCAATGCTCAGGGTATCGGAATCAGAACCAAGATCCAGGGAATCGTCATCCGGGGCCTCAAAATCATCCAAGGAATCAAAATCCTCGGCGGCCAGTTTGGCTTCTTCCAGCGAGGCCGGGGGTACCATGAAGGTCTCGCTGGCCCCAGCCGGCCCTCGGGGTTTAAGATCCCCGGTGGACTCAAG
>JAITJP010000342.1 GCA_031278835.1 Deltaproteobacteria bacterium | reverse complement strand
CCATCGTAACTATCCTCCAAATAGCTGTGTTTGTTTTTGATTCAAATAATCACTCAAAGAAAGGTTATCGGCGAATAAAGGATTTTTAGGACTTATCCTGGCCATTCTCAAAATCTTGTCTGAAAAAACTAAGCCCAACAAAACCCGTTCGCTCAAAGCGTTTATCGCGTTTGCCTAAATCAATCCACCACCACTGGGGCGCCATAGTTAACCCCATGGGAAAAATTAGGATGATTTCTTGGCATTTGTGGAAAGTCAAAAAAAAAGGAAAAAAAACCCCTTAGCGGGGTAAACATATGGCTTAAAACAAACAATCTTTCATATTAAAAACCGCTATATCATCATACTGTTTGAGTGTTAACTCTTTAATTTAAAATTGTTTTAAAACTTTAAAATCTAAACACTCATAGCCCCAGGACAAACCAGAGAGACTCTTTTCCTCCACGGCTCAAAAAAATCGCGAATAAAGGCTCCAAAAGGGTATGGCTAGGGCTTTTCCGGCTAATCTCCCTTCCTGGGAGCCAAAAATTCCAAAACCGAGCCAAGTTTCTTTAACCCTAAAAGCCTCCAAGCTCCAAAGGCCAAAAAAGACCCTCTTAGGCTACGTTGAACCTTTAACAAAAGCGCCAAAGCCTAGGCGATTTCTCCTAAAAGCCGGTCTGGATCCCCAATCTCGCGAAAAATTTGGTCCACCTAACGGATCCTTCAAACATGTAATGTTAATACTTCAAAAACGCTTTTTAGTCAAGAAATTTGACTCTTGTTTTCTGTCGCGAAAAGGCCAAGAAGTAAAATCAATTAAAGGTCGTAAATATTCCCGAAGTATACTTGGCCAGGGCCTAAAACCGGGTCAACAAAAGCTAGGGCTATTTTAACTCAAAGTTCAAAGACCCCAGGCCCCGGAGCGGAGATTAAAACCATTTATTTTGTTTATTGGTTACTAAAAATGAAAAAACTGCCTAAACAGTATGAAATAAGTTTTTTATGCTTTTAATTCACCTTAAATACTGAAAAAAAGGCACAAACAGGGCCCGCGAAATGCCACCAGCCCAACCATTGGCTGGCGATTTTTTGGCCAAATCGTTAAGGGATTTGTTGACCCGATTAGCCAATCGAATTGGGGTGAAAATTTGCCCCGTAAACGGTCTCAGAAGCCCGTAGACGAGCGGCCAGGGCTTTTTGGTACCATATAAGCCGTCTTTTTCGTGGCGGGGCTCTGGAGGCCTTTAAAAGCGATTTTGAGGATCGGGGCTTTAGAGGCCTTTAAAAGCGATTTTGAGGATCAGGACTTTGGACCTTTTGGCCCCCATAAAAATCCACTGGTGGCCTTTTACCTCGGGTGAGTCTTTTTAGGTAATCGCTTTGTCGCCAAGGCCAGGGAATTTTTTTTAGCCTATTTTTCAAAGTCCGTATTATATTTGATCGATATTGAGATTTTGCTCACAGAGCCGGCCTTATTTTTTACTCAAGTGATTTATGGTCAGGGCGATACCGGATCTGGTAATGCGGGTAATTGGATTTTGGCCTTATTGGCCAAAATGGGCTTGGGGCTAATTTGGGGAACAGGGTTTTTTTAAGGGCTTTACAGGCTAGGCGCCTGGCTTAGCCTTGCCGGATATTTTGGCCTTAAGGCCTTGGTTGGCTTCAAAAGTCCCCATCGGCCGCGAGGTTTTGTTGGCGGGCTGCCGTCTGAAGCGCTCTGGGCCACTCATACTCATAGGGGCCTTTAAACGGAGAGCCGCGAAATCGACCTCGACTGGGCCGAAAAGCCCCAACTCAAAACCAAGTCAAATTTTCCGGCCACCACCTCCCCGTGGGAGAGGTGGTGGTTTTTTTTCTCGGGCCAGCTAGGCCCAGCCCAGATGGGCAGTTATGGGATTAGCTGGTAACTCGCGTAGGTGACCGGGGCGTGGAGAGTGTTTATGCAACGTTCCAAAAGGATCTCGTGGTGATCCAGGCCACTGTAGCCAAAAGTTATTTGGATGGCGCTGGCCACGAACTGGCAGCTTCGATCCAAGGCGATGGGTAGACTGTCTCCCTGGAGCAAGCTTCCCGTTAAAACGCTCGAAAAAATGTCCCCGGTTCCGTGATATTGGGTCGGGACTTGAGGCCTTCCGGCCAGCCAAAAACGTCCGTCTTCGCGGTTATAGGCGGCCACGTAACTACGATCGGAGTTTGACTTTAGCGGTAGGCTAGTAATCACCGGCATGCTGGGCCCCAAATCGGCCAAGGCCTTTAGCCATTCCTTGACCTGCTCTTCGGTTAAACTCTCCGGGACCTCGCGCTCTAGCATAAAGGCGGCTTCGGTGATGTTTGGGGTGATGACCTTGGCCTTGGAAGAAAGACTACGCATCTCTCCAATCATCTCCTGAGGCATGGAGGCGTAAAGCTTACCAAAATCGGCCATGACCGGATCGACCACCACCAAGGTATCCTCATCGGCGAAACTTTTTATAAAATCCCTGACCATGCCCGCCTGACGAGCCGAGCCCAAAAAACCGCTATATATGGCGTTAAAACGCAGCTTAATGGCCTTCCAGTGCTCAATAAAACCCGGCAGTTGATCGGTTAGATCGAAAAGTTTAAAACCCTCAATGGCGGTGTGAGTGGACAAGACCGCCGTTGGCAGGGGACAAACCTCAAAACCCATGGTCGAAAGGATGGGGATGACCACGGTCAAAGAACACCGGCCAAAGCCCGATAAATCGTGAATCGCCGCTATCCGAGGTAATGGGTTATTCATTAAAATCCTCCTTAAATGTTTACCTTATAGTAAAAAGTTAAAAAACATGACTAGTTTATATTTTTTAAAACTTCACCAAGTTTTTATGTTATTTAATTTTCTTTATTGACATTATTTAAGCAATCAGCCTTTATCTCACCAGAATCATCGCTCTCTTTTTCATGATCTAGGTCATAATCACCATCATAATCGTCTATTTCAAGGTCCGGTTTTGACCAGTCATCGGCCTTAGCCCGCTCTTGATGTCCAGACCCTAGATTGCCTTGGTCCCGGCAGTCATGATTTGACCCAGTTTGGTCTGGCCCAGTTTGGTCGTCTTGATCGGCCTTGGCCTCACCGTCTTCCAATGGGCCCGGGCTTTTTATGGCGCCATGGAATAAACCCACAAAACCGGTTAAGCCCAATAGAATCATCAGGGTCCCGGAAAAGATCAACATCACGAATTCATGGGGAGCTTCTTCTATCAGGTAGGCCCGGTAGACAACATAGATCCCCAGGGGAAGAAAAAACGTCAGTAGGCTTACGGCTATGAGCTGAAAACGCATCAAGACCTCGCTGAAAACAAAACAAAATACCCTAAAGAAAACCAAGGCATATTAACACAACTGGAAATACCAGTCAAGAGTTAAAAAAATTTTGTAAAAATTGACAATAGAACAAAAAATAATAATTCAGGGAGATTAAAGATATTATTAGAGGTTAATATATACCAAATTATCTAGTCATATTGCGCTTTTAGTTTTTCGACTCTTCAGGATTTGGCGCGGGTCAGATAATTATCTCTTGGCCGTAGATGGTGGCCAAAACCTTTTCCCGGCCGCCCTTTGGGAAGGGCTGAAAAAATCTCTTGGCCGTAGATGGGGGCCAAAACTTTTTCCCGGCCGCCCTTAGGATGGTCGTAAAAATTATTTCTTGACAGACCTTTGGAGCGGTCAGAGGCTTTGGCGGAGGCCTAGGGAAGCTGTAAAAACAAAGTTAGCCGGAGGGGCCCTGGCGAACCCACACCGGCTAACTTAGGATCGACTGAAGAAGAGGACCCCCAATCGAGTTTAAGACTGTTTAAGGCACCATGACGGGCCTTGAAACCTTCTTGGTTGGAGGATTACTCCTCGGTGACCTTAATGGCGCCAACTTCGCACGCCTCGACACAGGACTCGCATCCAAGACACTCGTCCACGTTAACCGCGACGGCGATTTTGTCTTTGATTTCATAGACGTCGGCAGGACAAGCATCCTTGCAATTGCCGTCGCCAGTACATTTGGCAGCATCAACTGTGACAACCCAGCCCATGTTAACTACACCTTTCTGATAAGAATATTAGAAAAAGTGCTTCTTCATAACAATAAAGAAGCCTCCCACCTGGACCCAATCCATCCCAACCGTTTACCAGCGAGGCCTTTGAAATGGGTCAGATTGGTACTTTATAACCGAAAAATAATCGGAATGCAAGTTTTTTTGACAAGTCTCAATACCCCTTAAAAGGAGCGAACAGCCATGAAAAGAACGTTTTAGCCAAAAATAGGCTGTTTTAGACTGGGATTTGACCGTTTGACCTGTCAAAAAATCAAAATCTTGCCCCAAAAATGAAAAAACCGGGTTGAAAAAAAATTTCAACCCGGTGAAAATTTAATTTTATGACGCTTACTTATCGAGTCTTTTTGTTTCTTTTAAGGTAAGTTTTGATCCCTCGGAGCGGGCCTTTGGCGGTCATCGCTTTAACCAAATCCGAGATCTAAAAAGTTACCAAACACGGCCTAAAAAAAGCCATGAGAAAACCAAAAGCGCTCCAAAAAATCGTTAACCAACTTCTTGGACTGGATAAACGCTAACTTTTTTGCGATCGGAGCCATAGCGCTCGTAAGTGACTATGCCCTCAACCAGGGCGAAAAGCGTGTAATCGCGGCCCAAGCCAACGTTAGTGCCTGGATGGATTTTGGTGCCCAGTTGGCGAACCAAAATATTCCCGGCTTTAACTAACTGACCTGAATAGCGCTTAACGCCTCTTCTTTTACCTATGGTATCTCGACCGTTACGGCTTGATCCGCCAGCTTTTTTGTGAGCCATCTGCCCTCTCCCTCTAGACCGACCCTATTAAAATAGCCAAATAGAGCCGATTACTTTAATTTATCTGGACAAAAGCCCTTCGTCGGGGCCCTTAGCCTGTCAAGCCTCAATAGAGAGGATCTTTAAGGCGGTATAGTTCTGGCGATGCCCTTGGGCCTTGTGATAGCCCTTACGGCGCTTCTTTTTAAAGACCAGAATTTTTTTGTCTCGGCCATGCTTAAGCAATTGGGCCTTAACTTTGGCCTCATCAATGTTAGGCTGACCTACTTCAATGGAATCGCCATTATTGACCAGAAGCACTTCGTCAAAAACCACTTCCGAACCTGGCACCCCAGAAACCGTGTTGACCCAGATGACTTGGCCTTCGGTAACTTTATATTGGCGCCCACCACTTTGAATTATCGCATACACTAGTCG
>JAITJP010000257.1 GCA_031278835.1 Deltaproteobacteria bacterium | reverse complement strand
TAAGCTTTTTTTTTAACGTTTGAAAATTTTAATCTAATAAGCTTCCCTTTTGATTGTTTAATCATAAGGTAATCTATTTTTATCCATAAGACAGCTAGTTACTGTCTGAAAGGTTTCATATGCCAGTCTATGAAACAAAAACCGGGGCCGGAAAGGTGAAACTCGTTTCGCCGTTAAGCCTTAGGGCTCTCGCTAAACTTTTCGTTTTGACACTTTTTGTCTCATCGGTTTTTGTTTTGGCCGGCCCAGACCTGGCCAGGGCGGACGACCAAAAAGCCGCCACCGAGGCCGGTTCGGCCACGGAAAAGAGCGATGGCCTCTCCAATTCCCTGTTTGACGCCCTTTTTGGCGTAGAGGAAAAAGCCACCAGCTCCACCGAAGCGGCCAGCGAAGCGGCTAAAAGCGCGGCCGGCGAAGCCGCCAAAACAGCGGTTGGCGAAGCCGCCAAAACAGCGGTTGGTGAAGCCGCCAAAACAGCGGTCGGTGAAGCGGCTAAAACCGCGGTCACCGAAGCCGCTAAAAGCGCGGTCGGTGAAGCGGCCAAAGACTCCGCCCAAGCCCCTAGCGAGGAACAGAATCAGGCCGCCGCCGAGGTAAATAAGCTCGCTTCCCCGGACGACTCGACTGAAACGGCCAGCGCTCCGGCCGCTCCCTGCGCCGATACTCCTTCCAGTAAATCTCCTTTTAGAGTTAATAAAACAGTGGCCCTGGATCCCAATTGCGCTCAGACCGAGACCGATCTGGCCCAGACCGGCCAGCCTGAAGACAAGCCCGTGGTGGCCGAGACCGACCAGCCTGAAGAAAAGCCCGCGGTGGCCGAGACCGACCAGACCGGCCAGCCTGAAGAAAAGCCCGTGGTGGCCAAGGTCGACCAGACCGAGGGCACCACCGTGGTGGTCAGCGTTAATCTAACCAACAAGCCGGAGAGCGCCACGCCCAGCCTGCCTTCCAAAGAAGAATTGCAAGCCCTATTGAGAGCCAATCCCCCAACCGAGAGCGCTCGATTGGAGGAAGTTTTGGCCGTTTTGGAAAACAATCCCGGATCCGAAGATGACGTTTTTATGGTGGTAAGGTATTTATCCCGCCGGGATCCAAAATACCGAGTCCGACTGGGAGCTTTTTTCGATCCCACGGATGCCAGAAATAAAGGCACCGTACAGCCAAACGTCAAATACGCTTATGACGAATACCTGGCCTCGGGCCTGACCGAAGGTCAGGAGCGGGTCAATAATCTTCGCGAGTGGTCAAAGACCGACGCGGCCAAAGGCACCGAGGGGCTAAAAGAGTTTATAGCCGCCGCCAATTAAGCGGGAAATTTAAAGCTTTTTTCTTGGTTGGTTGTCCTTTTATTTCGGTTTTTTATGAGAGCTTTGAAATTTTCCCTTTTCTTTTTTGTTTCCTTTGTTTTATTCTTTGGGGCCCTCCTTTGGGCCCATTCAGAGGCCTCGGCCGCCCGGAAAGGGGGCGGACGGAGCATAACCAGATCCGAGACCAGGCCAGAAAGACCAGCTTTACCTAGAAATCGATCCCAATACGATTATCAAAATCAAAGGGAAAAGATTGCCAGAAACGGTGGGCCCATTGTTCAGGGGAGCGTAAAAGACTTATACATAGCCTTCGTTATCGACACGACCATTTCCATGGGCCCCCTGGTCCAGGAAACGGTCAGAAGTATCCAAGAGATTCGAGACGACTTTGTTAAAAGGGGCTATGGCGACCGAATTTTTTTCGCCGCCGTGGCTTTTCGCAGTAATCACTTGACTTCCCCCGGTCTTGAGTACACGACCAGGATCGCCTCGGATTTTCAAAAAGGCTCAAACCGTCAGGCTTTTTCTCGTTCCATGTCCATGGTTCGGGTGGCCAGACGCTCATCTCATTCCTTTAACGAGGATTCCTTGGCCGGCTTGGAGGAGGCCATTTATGGCCTCTCTTGGCCAACGGATCCCCAGGACGCCAGGATTCTTATCCTGATCACCGACGCCGGGCCCTTGCCCCCGGGCGATCCACATCGCTCGACGGACCACAGCCCAATGTCGCTGGCCAATCTGGCCAGGTCCAAAAACATATTGGTCATACCCGTTCACCTCAAAACCAGGGCCGGGAGAAAAAATCACCAATGGGCCGAACAGGCTTATAGAAATCTAACCCGGCCCTCAAATGATTTGGCTTACGCTGACATAGTGGCCCCCTCGATGTCACAATCTGCCAACTATTTGCGAGGTTTTTTATTTTCCCTGGTCACGGGTTTTCAAAGTTTTCTTTCGCCAATCATGGCCAAGGAAAACCTTAGCCCAGGAGCCACTCCCAGTCCAGGGCCTACCACTGGCCTCGGGCCCACTCCCAGTCCCGGGACTGGTCTTGGCCCAGGGCCCACCCCCAGTCCAGGGACTGGTCATGGCCAAGGGTCCACCCCAGTCTTTATTCCCAAGCCTGACCCCCGGGCCATCCCCAGGTTTGAGCCTAGGCCTGAGCCCAGACCAGAAGCCGGGCTTGGCCCCCAACCAGGCCAATCGGGGGCCGCCGACTCCAGGCCGGTTTATAAACCCGAGGAGCCAATCGAAGATCCGGAGGTCGCCGTGGCCGGACTGGGTAGGGCGGCCGAGGGGGCCAGATCTTCCCTACCACGTCAGGACGACATTTATGGCCCTCCTGGGGTGGCCCCTTCAAGGGAGGCCGTAAAAGCTTTATTGGGAGCCGATCCGCCGGCCGACACCCAAAGACTGGAATCGGCTCTGGCTATGTTGGAAAACACGCCGGGCTCAAACGATGACGTTTTTTTGTTAATTCGGGTCCTGTCAAAACGCGATCCCAAATACAGGCTGCGCTTGGCTGAGATTTTTGACCCCACCTATTGGGGAAACAAACTGGACGTAAGGCCAAACCTTAAGTTCGCTTATGACGAATACATGGCTTGCGGACTTCCCGAGGCCCAGTTCAGGGTGGATCGGCTAATTGAGTGGTCCAAGAGCGAAGAAGCCAAGAGCGTTGACGGTTACAAGGAATTTTTGGAAGCCATAAAGTAGTTTTTTTTTATTTTAAGTTAGCGATATTACCTAATTTGAGGTTTTAATCATAGTTTTTCACCTGAGTTTATATTGTTTTTATTGACTACGTTAAATATAAAGAGTTATAGTTATTAAAATTTAACGTAGCGCCTTTGAATTTAATTTATTAACCACAGGTTCGGACCATGTTCGGACGTAATTTAACTCTCATTAGTTGAGAGCGTAATATCGGGTTGGTTTTATGAGAAAACCTAAAGTATTTATAGTCATAAGCCTAGCCTTGGCCACCATGTTCGCCTTGGCCAGCATGGCTTTGGCCGAACCCCCTCTCTTGGTGGAGGGCAAGAAGACCATCTATCAAAGGGTAATCGTCCATCCGGGCGCTTACAGATATTCTCAGCCCGATTCCTCGCGTGGCGAATACATAGACCCCTTTACCGTTTTTTACATTTATAAAAGGGAATCGGTAAACGGAAACAACTGGCTTTTATGCGCCCCCAATACCGTTGGGCGAGACAAGATTTGGGTGATGGAAGACAGAACCTCACAGTGGAACAGGGCCATGGTTCTTTTGTTGGCCGGGGCCACGGAAAGAAAACCCCTCTTGTTTTTCAAAGACAAGCAAGCCCTGGAAAAGGTGGCCACGAGCGAGCCGCTCGGTCAAACCGTGCTCACCATTGAAAAGCAGATTCGGGAATATGAACGTACCGGCGCTTCCCCGCCACCAGATTTTCCGGTCGTGGCCGTTGAGCCTGAATTTAAAAAGGGCACGGTTCGCACCGACACCGAGAGTTTTTACTTGATGCCGATCTTTAACTATGACGATCGGACCTTTGACAATCTCTTGCTTTTGGAAGTGGCTTCAGTCAGGCCGGCCGATGATGAGGCCAATGGTACGGCTTGGCTTGATTTTGGCCGTAAGGTCATGACCGGATCGTATCAAAGGCCTAAGGTCAGCTCCTGGGCCTCCAAAGCCGAAGGAACTTCCCTTATCGCCGGAAAGGCCGCCGCTAAAGTGAAAGCCCATCTGCCAAAAGCCTCCTTGGATAGACCCATATTGTTGGCCTCAAATGGGGACAAGTTACCCTGGGCCCCGGCGGCCGGAGCGGCCGATCCTTTCCCCACCTTTGACTCCCCCACGCTGGTGGCCCAAAATGTCCATCGGGCCTGGAGCGACGACGCTTATCACCTTTACATCGCCTTTGTCATCGACACCACCATTTCCATGGAACCTTACATTGAGCAGACCTTGGACATCTCCAGGGAAATGTATGAACGCATCGTTAGCCAAGGACTTGAGAAAAATGTCTCTTTGGCCGTGGTGGCCTTTCGGAGCAGCGTCGCCGCTTCCCCGGGGATTGAGTACACGACCAGAATCGTCACTAACTTTAAGAACGCCTCCGAGGGCTCGTCCTTCCTTTCGGCCGTAGACAGGGTTCATGAGGCCAAATTTTCCACCCACTCCTTTAACGAGGATTCCTTTGCCGGCTTGGAATCGGCCATCTACGATCTTGACTGGCCGGAAAATAATACGGACGGTAAGATCATCATTCTCATTTCCGACGCCGGACCCCTGCCGGCCTGGGATCCTTACCGGAGCACCGAACATAGCCCTTCGAGCTTAGCCGGTTTGGCCAAAAGTAAGAAAATTACTTTAATTCCCATCCACGTTAAATCTCGGGCCGGCCGAAGAACTCACGCCACGGCCGAGGACGCTTACCGGTACATGAGCTCGGCCGCGAACCGCGAAGGCGACGCCTATATCGATATCGACGCTGGCGGCTCCACCACCTGGACCTCGGATACTTTCGGAACCGTGGCCGATTCGATTATGCGCAATTTGGAAGCTCAACTTATAAAACTGGGCGAGGCTGATACCAGTTCCCAGTTCAGTGACGAGCCCTCAATTAACCCCTTTACTTCCGGCCAGGACAACTCTCAAAGTCCACCCTTTTCCGGTGGTGGTATTCCCAGGTTACCCGATAACAGCGGCGGCCTCTCCTCGGCTGAAGATTTCGTAAACCAGGTGGCTCCCTACTATCCGCCCGATAACCTAAACAACCAAACCGCCCAGGGAACGCTTGACACTCAACAACCTCCCGATACCGGCCAACAGACCCAAGTGGCCGATATCCCCCAGAACATAACCGCTCCCAAGCTAAGGGGCACCCTGGATTTGGATGAGTCGTTAACCGACAAGCCCATAATTTCCCCAAGACCCAATTCCGATGACCCGTCGGTACAAAGGGCCGCCGAGATTGGCCAGAGGATCGGACTATCCATAAGGCTTAATTATTTGGGCGTGGTCAATGACGTCAAAGCTCCTCAGATTGTTAAATCCTGGATCGCCGATAAGGACTTAATCGCTTTGGCCGGTGAATCAAAGGCGGCCAGGGAAGTTCCCACGGTTGAGGTGGCCGTTCTTTTAACCAAAAATCAGTTAAGTTCCTTAAGAGGTCAGCTCAGAACCATCATGGAACAGGCCGATAAGTCCTTGGAATCGCAATCAAGGGACTTTTTCCAAAGTATCCTTTCGGCCTCGGCCCGAATAGCCAACGACCCGCAAGCCTTTTCGCTTAAACCTGAAACCAAACTTGGGGATCTGGGCGTCATGGGCGAGTTTCTGGAAGATCTACCCTATAAAAGCGTTATCATGGGCAAGACCGAACAAGACTGGTATAACATGAGCTATGTGGAGCAGGATAACTTCATCAGGGTCATACAATCCAAGGTTGACCTTTACGAACAGTACGATCAGGACGTCAAAAACTGGGCTAAGTTTGACCTGGAAGACTCAGGCGACTGGCTCTCTAGAGTGCCCTTACCCCCGCTACCCTCGAAATCGAGGGTAATAAAATGGCTATTTTTACCGGTTTTTTAATCCGTTTATCTAAACTTTAGATCTTTTTTAAAAGATCTAAAGACTTATAACTGAAAAGAAAAGTTAAAAATAGCTAAGTAGTTTTTTATAATAATAAAAAAACAAAAAGTAAAAAAAAAGTAATCTTAAAGGACCCATATGGCTTCCGACTCCGCCAAATTACCAAAAGAGGCTCAAGAGGCCCTCGAAAGAGACGACGACAATATTTTAGCCTGCTCTGACTTAGTTAAAACCAGAAAGGGCGGCTTGGGCTATCGACTTTTGGTGGAAAATCTGACCATCGGTAAGGGAGAGCACCTAGCCCTAATTGGCGATTCTGGTAGCGGTAAAAGTACCCTTTTGGACATGATCGCCATGATCCTAAAGCCCGATTCGGCTGACGAGTTTTCCTTTAAGCCCTTGGGTAACCCTAAACGAAACGATCTTTGGAAGATCTGGCAAAAGGCTAATTACGCCTTGTTTGAGGGTTTAAGGCGATCCGAGCTTGGTTACATCATGCAGACCGGAGGACTATTGCCTTTTCTGACCGTGGCTGACAATATCACCCTTCCGGCCGATCTTAAGGTGGGTTTTCCCAAGTCAGAGAAAAACGAGCGCTTTGAGGCCCTGACCTCCACCCTGGGCATCACCCACTTACTAAACAAACTTCCCAGCACCATTTCGGTGGGCGAAAGGCAGCGCTGCGCCATAGCCAGGGCCCTTATCCACGCCCCCAGCCTGGTCTTGGCCGATGAGCCCACGGCCTCCCTGGATCCGCCAACCGCGGACAAGGTCTTTGAATTGTTGCTTGATCTTTGCAAAGAAAGCGCCCTAATCGTTTCCACCCATGAAAGAAGCCGGGTTCTGACCGGTCACTTTAAGGTTTGGCAAATAACTTGCCAGCCGGGCTCGGATTCCCAGCCCATTGAGGCCAGGATCTCCCCTTTCACGAATTTTTCCGAACATATTCCAGAAAAAATCCCAACCCACAGCCCCAAGATTGATTTAAGTAAGAAGGTTAGTTCCTTGTTTCATTAATTAAATATTTTATTTAGTTTTTACGTTTTATTAGGTAATTATCCAGCTTTAATTGACGATTTTGTTTATTTTTTACGATTTTGTTAGATAATCGCACGGCCTTTTAATCGCGCCCAAAATCCAGCCCTAGGGCCAGTTTTTAAAAACGCCCGCTAAGGGGCCTAGAAGCGCTTCAGAGAGGCCCCCCCATAGCTGAAGCCCAATTTTGATTTCAAAGGCCGCCTTGGGCCGAATTTGGGCCTTTATGGGCCCCTTTTCGAGGGGGGCCTGACCCTAAATTTGGCCAGTTTTTAAAATCGCCCGCTAAGGGGCCTAGAGGCGCTTCAGAGAGGCCCCCCATAGCCTAGAGCCCAATTTTGATTTCAAAGGCCGCCCTGGGCCGAATTTGGGCCTGTATGGGGCCCTTTTCGAGGGGGGCAAGACCCTAAATTTGGGCCATGCCAAACCTCGGCCGAATTTTTGTTTTTTGTTGAGAAGCCTTTAAGGGACAGGAAATATATCATTTTTTTTATTTTGGTTTTTAGTCTTGACAAAATCTATCTCGTTGGAGTTTTTTTTAACTAAAGGAGCCTGATATTTACACGATACTTAGATTGGCCTTAAAGCGCTACAAGCATGATTGGCTATAC
>JAITJP010000250.1 GCA_031278835.1 Deltaproteobacteria bacterium | reverse complement strand
CAGGACCGCGGTCAGGACCAGGGCCTTGACCGCCAAGGCGCGGCGGTCTTGGTGGATTTGGTCTTAGCGAAGGAAGAATAGCTTTGAATCTGATTTTGGCTATGGTGGCCGCCCTTGGTAGATTTGGCCTTAACGCCGTCTTTCACCTTGGTCGCTATGGAATGTTAACGAGCAAAGCCGTATTAGGCTTCTTTACGCCCCCGATAAGGTTACGAAATTACTTTAAGCAAATGGAAACGGTCGGGGTGGATTCCCTATTCGTGGTCATATTAACCGGCCTTTTCACCGGAGGCGTCTTTACTTTACAGATTATCTACGGCTTTTCAAGATTTTCGGCCGAGAGCATGGTCGGGCCCACCGTGGCCACGGCCATGACCAGGGAATTGGGTCCGGTTTTGACCGCCCTCATGGTGACCGGAAGGGTTGGCAGCGCCATGGCCGCTGAACTCTCTTCCATGAAGGTTTCCGAGCAAATGGACGCCTTAACGGTTATGGCCGCTGATCCGGTTAAGTATTTAATCACCCCGAGGATCTTGGCCGGAATAGTCATGTTACCTCTGCTTACGGCCATTTCCGACGCCATCGGGGTTATTGGCGGTTTTTTCGTGGCCATCGGCCGGGGCCTTGATCCTGGCCAGTTTACCGGCCGCATTACCGACATCGTGGTCATGGGCGACGTTTTTAACGGCCTCATCAAAGCCGCTTTTTTTGGTTTCATCATAAGTTCCGTGGGTTGCTACATGGGCTTTTACACCCAAGGCGGGGCCTCGGGCGTGGGCCGCTCAACCACCCAGGCCGTGGTCATAAGCTACGTTAGTATCCTGGTCAGTGACTTTATGATGACGGCCATCATGTTTTAGGAAAAAAACATGGCCGCTCCCACCATTGAGGTCCGAGAGGTGACCAAGTCCTTTGGAACTGCCCAGGTTCTAAAGGGGGTGAGCCTGGATATCCTAGCTGGCAAGATAAATTTCATCATCGGCCGAAGCGGGGAAGGCAAAAGCGTTTTGTTAAAAATCCTGACCGGTCTATATAGGCCGGATTCCGGCAGCGTCAACTATGGTCAGTTAAACTTAGCCAAGGCCAAAACCCGGGAGATCAATAAGCTAAGGCGCCGCATGGGCTTATTGTTTCAGGAAGGGGCCCTTTTTGACTCCATGACCGTGGGCGAAAACGTCATTTTTCCCCTGTGGTTTCATAATTTGGCCAAACCGGCTGAGGCCAATAAAAAAGCCCTGGATATCCTGGGCGAATTGGGCATGGCCCGTTATTTTAATCTCTCGGTGGCCCTTCTCTCAACCGGGGAAAAAAAACGGGTGGCCCTGGCCCGGGCCCTAATCGTAGACCCGGAAGTGGTTTTTTTTGACGAGCCAACCACTGGTTTGGACCCGCTGCTGGGCTCCCAGGTGGACGAATTAATCGTTCACGCCCAAAAAGTCTCCCAGGCCACCGTGGTCGTGGTCAGCCACGACATGGCCGCCACCTTAAGCTTGGCCGATCGGGTCACCTTACTGCGCTTGGGCCAAGTGGTCTTAAGCGGCAGCCCGGACCAGTTTAGAAAAAGCCCGGATCGGGAGGTGGTCAACTTCCTGTCCGGCGGAGAGTTAGCCTGATTTTATTTTTTCCTAAAAAAAATTAGGAGATTTTTTCTTTAAGTAGATGTCTAAAAATGTACAGTTTTAAAACGGAATTAAAAGTCGGCCTTTTTATTCTCCTGGCCATAGGGGTCATGATTTGGATGACCTTTAGGTTGGGAGGTTTCCAAAAATCGGCCCAGGATTACTACCGGGTCCAGGCCGTCTTTCCCGAGGCGGCTGGTCTTAAGGTGGGCGTGACCGTCCAGGTGGCCGGCATCTCGGTTGGCCGAGTGGAGTCCATCGAGCTTTTTGAAGACCAGGCCAAGGTGGCCATGTTGGTTCGAAACGAGGTGGCCCTGCCCGTGGACACGGTGGCGCAGATCAAAACCCAGGGGGTTTTGGGCGATAAATACGTGGAACTGGCCCCGGGCAAAGACACCAGAAATTATCTCTCCTCGGGCGAGCAGATTGAAAGAACCATGGAATCGCCGGACATGTCCGAACTTTTCCAAAAACTTAGCGCCGTGGCCGATGATTTAAAGGTCTTAACCAGCGCCCTGGCCTCGGATGACGGCGGTCAGGATCTTAAAGACATCGTCTTAAACCTGAAAGAATTAAGTCAAAACGTCAACAATTTGGTAAAAACCTCAGGACCCGGCGTGGAAGACACCCTGGCCGCCCTGGGCCGCTCGGTGGAAAACCTAGAAACCATCACCAATAAGCTCTCCTCGGGTCAAGGCACCCTGGGCCGGCTCATTAATGACGATTCGGTCATAAACGAATTTCACGCCGCCCTGGCCAGCATCAGGGACATCGCCGACAAGGTGGCCAGCGGTGAAGGCACCTTGGGTAAACTGGTCAATGACGACGAGACCTTGGATAAGATCGACGAGGTCTTGGCCAGCGTCAACGAATACATGTCCAAGGAAGGAAACACGCATATCTCGGTCGATTTTAGGGCCGATTACATGACCGCCTACAAATACGCCAAGGGCACGGCCAATATCAGAATCCACACCAGTCCCGACCGTTACTACGTTTTGGGGGTGACCGGAGACTATTTTGGTCGCTACTCCCGGACCGATTACAAGTCCGGCAACAACACCTGGCAAAGGGACAATTACGAACGCGATCGGCTTAAAATCAACGCCCAGATCGCCCAGCGCTTTTATGACGTGGTGGTTAGGGCCGGGGTTTTCGAGAGCGGGGTGGGCTTTGGCCTCGATTGGGAAGCCGTCGAACACCTTATGTTGACCGTTGAAGCCTTTAGCGGCGACTTTGACCACAACCCCCACCTAAGGGCCCAGGCCATGTACAATTTCTGGAAATTTATGTACCTGGGTGGTGGTTACGACGACTTCTTAAGCGATCAGGGCCGCCGTTCGCCCTATGTCAGCTTTGGTTTCTTTTTTACCGACGACGAGCTTAAATACCTCCTAGGCACGGCCACTTCCCTGGTTGACTAAGCCTTAGTCAGAAAAAAGCTCACCGCCCGGTCCTGGGCCATTTTGGGCCCAAGACCGGGAATTCAAGCCAGACGGGGGTGTAGATTTTTTTCTATGTAAATTTTGTTTTTTGTGGTATGATTTTTGTAGCATGTTGGAGGTGCTCAAAAAATGGAAACCACAAAGAAATCAAAAAAATCTGAAGCGTCAACAGTTTCTGCAGAAAATAATAACAACGTAGCAAATAATAATGATAAAAAAGATATATTAAACTCAAATATATATATAGACGATGAAAATATACAAAATTGTTTGCATTCTTTAAAAATTTTTAAAGAACAAATAGCT
>JAITJP010000243.1 GCA_031278835.1 Deltaproteobacteria bacterium | reverse complement strand
CTCATAAAGGGCGGCGATCTTGTCCAGCTCGGCTTGGCTCAAATAGGGGTCCATGTCTGGCTGAGCCGGGCCCTCGACCAAAGCCGGCGGCTGTTGGGCCGGCCTTTGGAAAGGGGCCGGCTCTTGGTCAGCTTCCAGGGGGCTCATGGCGGCGGCTAGGTTTCTTATGGAGCCAGTCCCGTAGAGATAGTGGGGGGCTAGGCCCCAGCCCTTTTTTTCCAGTAAGGTCACTACCAATATGGCCTTAATTGAGTCCCCGCCCAGAGAGAGAAAATCGTCATCTAGGTTAATGGCCGGGGCCGGGGCCTGGGGACCTGAGGCCGGCCCGTAGAGGGTCTCGCTTAAGGCTGAAAGGAGAACTTTTTCTCTTTGGCTTAGTTCACCGGGGCTTATTGGTAAAATAGGGCCATGGGCCGAAAGGTCTGGGGAGGGGCTGAGGCTGACTTTAGGTAGGCTATTTAGGTCAACTTTGCCCGAGCTGGTTAGGGGTACTTTTTTTAAGGGGGCCAGGACATCGGGGATCATCCAAGCCGGGAGAAGGGCGGCCGCCTTGATCCTTAGGTCAGAGAGATCGGTTTCCCGGCCCGGCTTAGAGACCACAAAGCCGATTAGCCTTTCGGAACCGGCTATTTCCGATTTAACCACCACGGCCGTTTCCACGTCAGGGTGACGGCCCAGGACCTTTTCCACCTCGGCCGTTTCCAACCGGCGGCCCCGAATTTTGACTTGCCGATCGATGCGGCCCAAATAGCGGTAATAACCTCCTTCGACCCGGCTTACCAGATCCCCGGTCCGATAGAGACGCTGGGCTAGGTGCGAGGCTGGGGCCAAATCTTTAAAAGGATCCTCCAAAAAGGCCCCTTGGTGGTCCGGACCCAGATAACCTAGGCCGACTTGGATTCCGCCCACGGCCAGCTCGCCGGGAAAATAAGGCGGTAAGTGCCGGCCCTCGGGGTCAAGGACATACATGGAGCAGTTGGCCGCCGGATGGCCCAACAGGCTGGGCCACTCACCGGGGCCCTTATTATTGAAAGAACAGGTCACGGCGCACTCGGTCGGCCCGTAGCCGTTTGAGAGAACGCACTGCCCTCGGTCCTTAAGTTCCATGGGCGGCGGGAAGGCCCCACCGCCCATGTTTATGACCTTAAGGTTATCGATGGGAAAATTAGCCAAGTAGATCTGGCCAAACTGGGGCGGAAACCAAACGTGCTTAATGGAATACTTCTTTATGGCCTTATTGATGGCCCCGGCGTTTAAGCGCTCCTGGTCACTAAAAAGGTAAAGGCTGCCCCCATGGGTTAAGGGCGGCAAGATCTCCAGTAAGGAGGCGTCAAAGGTCCAGGCGGCGTAAGTGCCCATGCGCTCGCCGGGCTCAAACTTAGAAACCTCGGCTAGCCAAAAAGTATGATTAGCGATGGCCCGGTGACTGATGACCACCCCTTTGGGCCGCCCGGTCGAGCCGGAGGTGTAAAATAGGTAGGCCGGATCGTCCAGACCCGGCTCTATCACTCCGGGCCTGGTGGTCTTTGGGGTATTTTTTGAAAGTAAATCTTGATCGACCATTAGGCCCTTAAGATTCGGTCTGGCCGTAAGGATCTTTGAAACCAGGCCTGGCTCAATTAGGGGGTCAGTGGCCAAAAGGGCGGCCGAGCATTGGTCGAGTTGAAAGAGCAGCCTTTCCAGGGGGGCCAGGGGGTCCAGGGTGGTAAAGATGGCCCCGGCTTGGGAGACGGCCAGTAAGGTGGCCGGATAGGCCAGATCCCGGCCCATCAAGATGGCCACCACCGGGAAAGGTAAAGGGGCTGACTCAATTTTGGGGCTGGAGGCCAGCTGGTCCAGCATAGCCTCGGAGAGGCTACTTACGGCCGCGGCCAGCTGGGCGTAAGTCATTTGACTATGGTGGTTTATCAGGGCCACCTGGTCGGGGTAACGCTCGGCCATGGCCAGAAAGGCCTCCAGGACTTTGATTTTTGGGTAGTCGCGGGAGAGGTCGTTTCCGGTCTCGATTAAGTTTTTAATTTTTTCCGGTGAGCACAGGGGAATCTGGCTTAATAATATTTGAGGGTTTTCAGTAATGGCCTTAATGACCGTGAGATAGGCCTCGGACAGGGCTTCGATGGCTTCGGACTCAAATAAGTTGGGGTCAAAAACCAGTTCCAGGATAAAATCCCCGCCCTGGCCCTCCCGTTCCCAGACCACCGAGAGAGGAAAGCTAAGATCTTGGCCAGCCGTATCGGATACTCCCATGATGCCTAGGCCCTCAGGCCAGCTCTGGTAAGGGCGGTAGTTAAAAACGTGGTTTAGTAAACCCGGGCCCAGGCTGGGCCCGGCTGGGGCGGCCTCGGAAATGGCCGGACCGCCGCCATTGGTGGCGGCTAGCTCGTTTTGGGCTGGGCTGGGCTTGATAATCTCGGAGAGGGGCAAGATGGCCTGGGGGATACTCTGGGCCATGACCGTCTTAAGCTGGTCAATTAGATCGGCCAAGGAAGCTTGGGGCTCTGGGCTTAGGACCCTGGGGATGGTCAGTAAGCAGGGGCCGATGATCTGATCTGGAAAGGCCAGGGGCAGGCTTCGGCCGTTGTGGATGACGGCGTAGGAGACCGTGGCCACCCGGGCCCCCTTAGCGGCCAAAAAAGCCCAGGCCGCTTCCAGAAAAAAAGCCGGCGGGCAATTAAGCTTAGCCGCGGCCGTTAAAATTTCTTGGCTAAATTTTGGCCCAAGTTTGCTTTGGCGTTTTTGGAGTAGGCCCGAGGGTAGATTGGCTTTATGACCGGGAAGTTCGGTAGCCTCGCTGATCTGCCTTAGGCTTTGGGCCCAGTAGCGGCGGGCCGCTACTGGGTCTTGCTTGGCCAGGGCCTCCATATAATCGAGCCAGCCGGCCTGAATTTTTTTTGGGGAATCCACCAAAAGGCGCTCAAAGATAAGACCAAGGCTCCAGGCGTCCAGGACCAGGTGGTGGGCGGCCATGATTAGTTCATAGCCGCCCTGGGGATTTTTTAATAAGGCCAACCTAATAAGCGGCTTTTGGCTCAAATTTTCAATTAATTTGGTTTGTTGAGCTTCGATGGCCAGTATTCGGCTCTGAGCTTGATTGAAACTAAGATCGCTTAGATCTTCTTGGTAGAGGACTTCAGCTAAGCTGGGCGGCCTAGCCCCAATGATTTGCAGGGCCTCGGTCAGTCTGGTTGGAACTTTGAGGTCAAAAGGGGAATTATTTTGCTCATTTAAGTAAAAACTTAGACAAAAAATATCGGCCTCGGAAATAAGTTTACTAAGCCTTTGCCGAAAAGCCGGCTCATCCAAATGAGCCAGGCTTAACCGAACTTTTTCCAAAAAGGCCCCCGAACCGGTTAAGGCCATTTGACTAAAAACGGCCTTTTGAATTGGGGCTAAGGGTAAAACGGCCTTCAGATCGCTCCCGTAGATTCGGGTAATGGCCACTTTGCTCTCCCAGGGTAATTCCGAAATGGCCTTAAAAACTTCTCCATTAATCTTAATGGGGCTGGCCGCGGCCGCCCCTTTAAGGGGGCCAGAAGCAAAATCCGGCCGGCCATCAGAACCATTACCAGAGCCCTGGCCAGGGCCAGGCCCTGAGTCAGGCCCTGAGCCTGGGTCGGAACCTGGGCCGGGGCTGGGATCGGGCTGATCACCGGTAAGGTGGAGGGCCAGTTCGCTGAGGGTTTGGCAAGCGTAAAAATCAGCCGCCTCTAGGTTGTAACCCTGGAGCCGCAAAAGCGAGGTCACGGTAATGACCTTAACCGAGTCGCCGCCCAGGGAGAAAAAATTATCAAAGCGGCCCACCCGGGGCAGGCCCAGGACCTCGGCCCAGGCGGCGGCCAGGTGGATCTCGGCCTGGCTTTGGGGCGGCTCCGAGTCAGTGGATTCAAAGGTGGGTTGGGGCAGGGCCTTAAGATCGCTTTTACCGGTATTGGTCAAAGGCAAGGCCTTTAGGGCGGTAAAGCCGTTGGGGATCATGTAGCCGGGCAAGTTTTTTTGCAAAAAGGCTTTGATCTGGTCAATGGGGGCGGTTTCCGGGGCCAGGTAAGCCCATAGGATCTCGCCTCGACCGGCCAGGACCAGTTTGACCACCAAGGCCTGGCTGACCAGATTATTATTAAGTAATAATAGCTCAATCTCACCCGGCTCAATTCTCTGGCCCCGGATCTTGATTTGACGATCAAAGCGGCTAAGGTATCTAATGTCTCCGGCCGGGGTCAGCTGGCACCTATCCCCGGTGCGGTAGGCCCTAAGAAAGTCAGCCAGGGCTTGGCCCTTTTCGTCTTTGGGCGGATAGGGATTGGCGATAAACGATTTGGCCGTAAGATCCGGGCGGCCCAGATAGCCCCTGGAGACCTGGCAACCGGAGATGACCAGTTCGCCCTCTCGGCCGGGTGGGCACAGGCGACCTTGTTTATCTAGAATAATACCCATGGAACGGTTAAGCGGCCGACCGATGGGCGGGGGGCTGAGCCCGTCGAGGAGGTAGACGTGGGAGGTGACCGTAAACTCGGTCGGTCCGTAGGTATTGTATTGGAGGTAAGAGCCCCGGGGAGCGCCCATGTTGATGGCCTCGCCGCAGCTCATTAGGATCCTTAGATCGGGAAACTCCTCCCCGGGCAAGAGTTCGGCGATCTTGGCCAGTAAACAGCAGATGGTGATTTTATGGTCTTTGAGATAAGCCCAGAGTTTGGCCCCATCGTGACGATCGTCCTCGGAGATGAAGTGCAGTTCACCACCGGCCAGTAAGGTCGGGATTATGTCCCACATGGAGATGTCAAAGATAAAGGGGGCAAAGCAAGCCAAGCGATCCTCTTGGCTAAGCTCAAATTTTCCCAAATACCAATAGCAAAGGTTCTCCAGGCCCTTTTTTTGGATCATCACCCCCTTGGGTTGACCGGTTGAGCCGGAGGTGTAGAGAACGTAGCGCAGCTGGCTATCTTCCAAGATGGGCGGGGGGGTTTTAGAAAACTCATAATTGTCTTTACTTAAAGGCGATTTTGGATCGAGCTGGGCACAATGGGGATCTAGCCAGACTATCTCCGGGTCCAGCCAATCGGGCCTTTCTAAACCAATATAGACCTTGACCCCGGCTTCCTTAAACATGTCCCGTAATCTTGGCTCGGGGGTGTCTTCCAAAAAAGGCATAAAACAAAGCCCGGCCTTAAAGGTGCCAAACATGGCCGCCACGTAAAAGGGAATTCTGGGTAAAAGGACGGCCACCCCGGTTTCTTTCTTAAGGCCCAGAGAAGTTAAGGCCCCGTAGACCAGCTCTATTTTGGCCCAAAGCTCCCCGTAGCTTAAGCTCTGACCCTGACCGACCACGGCCTTTTTTTCGGGCAGACGCCTAGCCGTTTTTTCCAGCTCCTCAACGATACTAAAATCAGCCGGGGCCGAGGTCAGGTTAACCATGGCCGGCCAAAGCTTATCCAGCCAAGAACTATCGGCCAGGCTCTGGAGTTCTTCGACGGTCATTGCCGACAAGGTTTGATCCTCGGTTAGCCGCTTAGCCAGGCTCAGAAAGTATTGGCTAATGACCTCGGCCATGTCCGGGCTCAGGGCCTCGGAATGAATGGCGTTTATTTTAAGGCCGTCATCCATCTCGACTATGTCAAGCGAGTAATCGTATAGGGTTCCAAAGGTGGGGATTTCAATGGCTTGGCTTTGGAGTCCAGGAAAGTTGGGCAGCCGGGCCGCGCCTTTTTCATAACTAAGCATGGTGGCGATCGGGGCAAAGCCCAGGGCCTGGGTCAGTTGGTTTTGATCGGCCGCCGGGTGCTCCAGGGCCTCCAGGGTGGAGAGTTTGATGTTCTCAAAAAAGGCCGGCAAATCGTCTTGTGGCTTTAAAGAAAAGTCCTGGGGCACCGTGGTCATGAAAAAGCCCAGGGCTTCTTGGGCCTCGCTGACAAAACGCCCGTTGTGGGCCAGGCCCACGACCAAACGCTCGGCTCCGGTGAAGCGGTTTAAGGTCATGACGTAAAGGCCGTTTAGGAACATGTTTAAGGTGACCTTTAGTTCTTTGGCGGCCGCCTTCATCTTGTCCAAAACTTCCCGGTCCAGCTGGTGCCATTTTTGGTGACCGGCCAGGGTGCCGCTCTTGGAAATGACCTCTTTGGGTAGTTCCAAGGGCACCAGGTCTTTAAATTTTTCTGTCCAATAAGCTAAATCAGCCTGCCTGGGCCCGCTTTGGAGATATTTTTCCTGGGCTTGGGCGGCTTTGTCCAAACTAACTCGCCTTTTGGGGCTTTGTCCGGCCATGAGGCTATTTAAATCATCAATTAAGTAACCTAAACTGGTCCCGTCAAGGATCAAATGGGAGGCGTCCAAGAGAAATAAATAGTCCTGGCCCCGCTCGTATAGACCGGCCCGCCACAAGGGCGGCCGATCGAGATGGTAGGGCTGGGAGATTTCCCGGGCCAAGTCAAGGGCGCTGGTCTGGGGACTGACTTTTTTCTTAATTAAATGGAAGGGCTGGTAATCCCTGGTTTCCGAAAGCAGATCCGAACCCATATGTCTAAAGCCGGTTCTAAGAGACTCGTGTAGCTCGGTTAAGCGGCTTAGGGCGATCTCCAGTTTTTCCACCTCCAGTTGGCCCGATAAACTAAAGCCAATGGTCAGATGATAGGCGTCCTGGCCGCCCTCCCTTTGGGCAGTGGCGAAAAAGGACTTCTGGGTGGGATTCATGGGGCTAAAAATTTTCGGGGCCCCGTTTTCCAGATCCGGCCCAAAGGCGAAACCGGCCGCCCTAATCTCACTAACCGCTTCCTTTACGGCCTTTTCAAAAAAGGCCAGATCAGCCGCCGTATGTTCGGTGGAAAGGCTGCAGGTCCTTCTCTCCCAAAAATAAACTCCTTTTTTTAGTAACAGTAAGTAAAAAAGATCCAGCTCCAGGGGGTTAACCAGGGCCGACCAGGGTCCGTAGCCTTCCAAGATAAACTGGGCCCCGAAGTTAGCCAGCCTCAGGGGCACGCTTTGGGATCTAAACCAAAAATTAAGACGGGCGGCTAGATCGTCGGTCATGATTTTGGCCTGCCTTTGCAGGGAGGGCCCGGCCTCAAGCATGTAATCTATGGCCGCTTTGGCCGCCCTAAGGCTTAGGGGGTGACGACAAAAAGTTCCCCCGTAAACGATGACCTCGGGTGATGGCCCCTCATGAAAATCCCTACCGCCGTCGATGGCCTTGAGCCATTTGTCCGATCCGGCAATGACCCCCAAGGGTAGGCCCCCGCCAATAATCTTGCCATAAAGGGCCAAGTCGGCCTTGACCCCAAAATACTCCTGGGCCCCGCCCGGGGCGATCCGAAAGCCGGTAATCATTTCATCAAAGATTAAGGCCAGGCCTTTTTCGGCCGTTAAGCGCCTTAATTTTTTTAAAAAACTCTGGGGCTGCAAGCCGGGTTTTCTGCTCTGGACCGGTTCCACCAAAACCGCGGCCAAACTCTCGGCCTTTTTTTCTATGGCCTCCAAAGCCTCCTCGGAACCGTAATCCAAGATCAACAGATCAGCGACCATGCCGGGCCTGGTGCCCGGAGAATAAGTCAAGGCCCGGCCTTGATACTCCTCGGCCAAAATGCCGTCAAAGGTGCCATGGTAGGAGCCGTTAAACAAGGCCACCAAGGGCCGCCCGGTCACGGCCCGGGCCAATCTTAGCCCAAACATGACCGCCTCGGAGCCGGTGTTGCAAAATGAGACCCGCTGGTGCCCGGTTAATTTACAAATGTCCCTAGCCACCTGAGCGGTTAAATCGCACTGCGGCCCCAGACCGTAACCCCGCTCCAGCCGCTCGGCCAAGGCTTTATTAACATACTCGGGGTTGTGACCCAGAAAATGAACGCCCATGCCCAGGGCCAGGTCCAGATACTCATTACCGTCAATGTCCCTAAAATGCCCCCCAAAAGTCCTTTCGGCCACGATGGGATAAGCCAAAGCCGCCAGAGATTTGCGGTAATGGAGAGTTGATTTCCAGTCAGCCAGCTCTGGATAGTCCAGATGCTGAGCCCTAGACTTAGGCGTTCTGGCCAAATGGTCGGCCACCAAGTC
>JAITJP010000151.1 GCA_031278835.1 Deltaproteobacteria bacterium | reverse complement strand
AGCCTGGCCAAAACCGCTGGCAGCGATAAGGCCTGGAGCGGTTGCAAACTTCTCTTTGATAACGCTTATTTTGAAAGTTTTGTCAAAACAATATTTAGCAGATAAGCTTTGTCTGAAGTGATTTTATTAAACTCATTTGAGTTTAATAAATTTCGCTTTGTTTTGGGATGTTTTTTAACGAACATTGGTTAAAAAGATAAAAGGTCGTAAAGGTTTAGGACTTTTGTGGTGAGGGTAGAATTTTGGCTAGGCGATTGGCTAAAAATCGCGAAAGGCCTTAAACCATAGGGGCTTTTTGAGAAAAAAGAAAGATTTTAGCTAGCCCAATGGCTAAAAATCTTTAAAATCCGTAAACCATGTGCCTTTTCGATATGAGTAAAAATTTTTTCCTCGGTCATTAACTAAAAAACACCAAAGGCTGTAAAGCACGGTCATTTTTGAAAAATACGACTTTTCCTTGGCCCATTGGAAATACCAAAGGCCGTAAAGCATGGGGATTTCCGGGTTAGAAACAAATTACGATGGCTAATCGAGATAATCGAAGGCCATCGCTTGTAAATAAGTCCAATCGGTGGACTTAATCCAGAACTTGTAATACCAGAAAAAGCAAAATAGCGCTTTAGCGAAGAACCTTGGCCTTGGCTCTTGGTGGCCGCGGCCGTTTTTTGTTCCAAGTTAGGGGCCTTTTAAAGGGCTTTTGGCTTATTTTTCGCCAAAGGCGATTTTGGCTAAATCAAAACAAAGTTGAGGCGACATGTCAGATTGTTCCTACACCCGGGTAACCTTTTTTTCCGGCGAAAACGTACCCCTTGAAATGCATAAGGCCCGTATGGTCCAACGCGTTCATCTAATTCCAATTAGCGAAAGATTTGAGGTTTTAAACAGAACCGGTAACAACACTTTCCTACTCCCCAACCGCGACGTGTTTTTGGACATGCTGACCGATAGTGGGGTTAACGCCATGAGCGAAGCTCAATACGCCGCCATGCTTATGGCCGACGATAGCTACGCCGGTTCGGAAACTTTTTACAGGCTGGAAAAGACCATCCGGGACTTTTTTGGGCTGGAATATTTTTTACCGGCCCACCAAGGTCGGGCCTGCGAAAACATCCTGGCCAGCACCTACGTTACCCCCGAGACCCCCACGGTCATAACCAATTACCATTTCACCACCACCAAGGCCCACATCATGCTAAGGGGCGGCCAGGTCTTGGAAGCCATAAGCGACGCTGGGCTGATGACCCAAAGCGATCTGCCTTTTAAAGGAAACTACGACCTGGATAAGTTTGACGCCCTGGTCAAACAAGCCGGAGGAGCTAGTAAGATCGCCTTCGCCCGTATCGAGGCTGGCACCAACCTGATCGGCGGCCAACCCGTTTCCTTGGATAACATGCGCCAAGTCTCGGCTTATTGCCGTAAAAATGGCCTAAGGCTGGTCTATGACGCCTCACTTTTGGCCGATAACTTGTTTTTTATCAAAACCAGGGAAAAAGAGTGTCAAAATCGTCCGTTAGCCGATCTGGTCAAAGAAATCGCTTCTTTGATGGACATCATCTACTTTTCCGGCCGTAAACTGGGCTGCGCCCGCGGTGGCGGCATTTGCGTGGCCAATAAGTCCGAGTATTTGCGCCTAAGGGATCTGGTGCCCCTGTACGAAGGTTTTCTAACCTACGGCGGCATGTCGGTTAGGGAGATGGAGGCCATGGCCGTGGGTATCAGGGAAACCTTGGATATTCACAATATCAGCCAAACGCCTCTCTTCGTGGAGGCCTTGGGTAAGGAGCTTGAGGCCCTAAACGTGCCCGTGGTCACTCCCTACGGCGGTCTGGGTTGCCACGTTGACGCCAGTCGTTTCGTCCCGCAAATTCCCCAAGTCGAGTACCCGGCCGCCGCCCTTTGCTCGGCCATCTATCTGGTCAGCGGGGTTAGGGGCATGGAAAGGGGCACCTTGTCGGAATCCCGTAATCCCGACGGGAGCGAGCATTTATCCAACATGGAACTGGTCCGCTTGGCTATCCCCAAAAGTGTTTTTACTCACTCTCAGATAAAGTTCGCCGCTGACAGGATTGGTTGGCTCTACCGGAACCGCTCCTTAATTGGCGGCCTAACTTTTGAAGACGAGCCCAAGACCCTGCGCTTTTTCTTGGGCCGCCTAAAACCCATTGGTGACTGGCAAGAGCGCTTGATGGCCAAATACCTTGAGGACATGCCCTCGGGGCTCTAACCGCTCTCCACCACCCCAGCAAAACTAACAAAAAAAGGCGCTTCCAACTTGGTCGGAAGCGCCATTTTTTTTAGTTTTTATCAAACGTCTTTCCTGGCTTTTTTCTTTAAAGGGCCCTTATAATCGCGAAAAGGGCGGGATCAAATCAAATTGACCCCGCCCATCGGCTTTAAGATCTTGGAGGAGCCATGGCTTAGAATTCGAGGCCCAGGCCAATGGCGGCGTTATTTCCTTTAAACGTTAGTCAAGCGCAGATTGTAAATAGTAAAGTCTAATAAATTTCAGTTAATAATGATGTCTTATTGACCCTGGTGGTGTAAAAAAAGGCTTGAGAGATTAAAATTCCGTAAAAATTATATATTCAAAATTTTAATATGTCAATAGGTATTTAAAAAAATTTTTTTTAGTAAAAGCTGATTTTAGGGCAGATCTAGGGCATAAAGGTCATTTTGGGCCGGATTAAATAAAATTTTCGCGAAAATATTAGCTAACCAGTGCCCTTAAAAGAGAAATTTAAGCTTAATTTGCTGTTGACAAAGTAAGTCAGGTGAAGTCTTAGGGACAGTTAGGACTAATTTATTGGAAAATATTATAGAAACTTGCTTGACTTTGAATATTCAAGGTCGTTTCCTAGATATCGGCTTTAAATTTATAAATAGCACCAGATGTCGCGGTCTTGGCCGGGCCGGGAAGACGATTTTTTTTTTATCTGGCCGGGCTTTGGTTTTTTTCTTGGCTAAGTCGTGGTGGTTTTGTGGGGGGCGGGATTTTTTCTATGAAAGTCGTCGAGACTTTCATTGGCTGGGGTGTTAAAGTTTTATCATGAGCGTTTTTTTGGGAGAAGCGATTTAAGGTGAAGAAGGAAAGATTTTTCCTTATGAGATGGCCATATTTGTGATGGCTAGCTGGCCTAAGTTTTATGTTTTGCCCTAAATAAGCCAATCATTCTCTGGTATAATTTAATAAAGGCCTGACTGGGCCGCCTGGGCTAGGCTTTTTTTGATTTGGTGTTTTTTGGTAAAGGGTCAGGGCCTCTGGAAGTCGTGAATAATGAATAATAGCCGTTTGTTTTGCTTATGGATGATTTAAGTAAAAAAGTTAAGTTTAGATTTTTATTTCGGATATTTAAGGCAATGGTCAGGGTTGGCCTGGGGCTGAGCCTTTTTACGGTTCTTTTTTTGTTAG
>JAITJP010000012.1 GCA_031278835.1 Deltaproteobacteria bacterium | reverse complement strand
AACGGGGCCCACAGCTCCTGGGTTAGTGAGTTTGGGTCCATGGGCCCCCAAACTCGGGGTTTAATGAGTTTGGGGCGTTCGGGGGACCCCAAACTCGGGGTTAAGGGAATTGGGCTTTTTTAATTGCCCAAAACTGGTTTATTTATATAAATTCCGTAGCGAAAAAACTCTAGCCTTTTTTGACCAGTCCAGGTTTTTTTTGGACCAGGGCTGGACTTTGGGCTTGGCCTTTTCGACCGGACCTTGGTATTAGCTGGAGATCAAGGTGTTTTCGAACTTGGTCAAATCGTCTTTGCCGGTTTCACCGGTGGAGGCGACCATGTCCTTAACCTCTTGGCCCAGTTCTTCGAGTTTCTGAGCGCTTTTGCCGCGTCTGCGCCGGGCTCTTTTTGGACCTCTATCGGCCTCATCCTGAGCCGAGGCTTGGTCCTCGGAATGGCTGGGGCTTTGGGCCCCGATGGAAAGGCTGGACTGTTGGGCCGGCCACTCGGCGACTTGAATGGTGGGCTGGGCTGGGGACTGGGCCTGAGGCCTAGCCTGCGGTTGCGGTTGTGGTTGGGCTTGAGCCTTAACGGGAGCCTGGCTTTCCTGTTTTTGGGGACTCTGGGCCAAGGCGGCCTTAAGGGTAGGCGGGAGAGCTTCGCTTTGGTTAACGGCTTGCGGGAGAGCTTGGCTTGGCTTCACGGCCTCTGGCAGGCTTTCGGCTTCCAGGGTTGAGCTGAACTGAGCCTCAAACTCGGCTTGCAAGTCTTTTTGGAAATCATCCAAAGTAGCCGGGGCGGCTTTGGGAGCGGTTTCTTTCTTGGCCGAGGACTTGCCTGGGGCTTTTCCTTTGGACTGATTTGAAGCGGCCGGCGCCCCCTGGCCAACTCCCACATAAGCTGGGGGCACCGACTCAGCTCGCGGCTGAGGTTCAACCTCAGTTCGCAACTCGTCTTGAAAATCTTTTCTAAACGCTTCCAAAGAACCCGGGGCGGCTGCCATGGCCTCCGGTGAGGCTTTTTCCTCGGGAGCGGCTTCAATCTCGGCTTGAAGTTCGGCTTGGAACTCGGCCTGGAACTCGGCCTGGAAGTTATCCATGGAGCTAGGCTCGGCTTGGGAAGCGCCTTGGGCGGCCTTGGCCACCAGCTCAGAGTTTTTGGAAACGACTTTGGCGGCTTGGGGCACCACGACAGTTTCTGGGGCAGCGGCCGTGGCGGCTTGGCTTTGGCGCTCGGCTTGAAGTTCGGTCTCACGTTCGAGCTGCAGATCGGCTTGGAACTCGGCTTCCAGAGCGGCTTCGCGCTCGGCTTCAAGTTCGGCCTGGAACTCGGCTTGGAACTCCTCCAGGGAAACGGGATGGCCGTGGAATTTGGCTTTCTGGGCCGCTTCTTGCTCGGCTTTAAGCTTGGCCTCGAAATCGACCTTGGCCTCGGCGGCCTCGGCCACCTCGGTATTGGGTTGATCGTTGGGGTTGGGCTTTTCGGCCAAACTGGCGTTGGCCAAGTCCATCATGGCTTGCAATTGATCGTCACTAAACAAGTTCCCCAGCCTGTTTTTCAATTTCTCCTTACGCTGATCGACCTTTTCCGTGGTGGAGGCGCCATGCTGAGTATTGGCCGGTTCACTGTTGAAACCGACGGTGACCCTATGGGTATGCAGCTTAGCTCTATCGACGGTATTTTCAATCTGATTGATGGCGTCATGGAGGCCATTTATGGAGGTGTTCTTTAAAGTCAGCTCAACGCGGTTGGTGGACAGATCCACTCTCTTAATGTAACACTTGATATCCTGATTGATGGTTAAGGCTTCACCAGGGTGACTAATAAAGCTGTAACTCATCTCCTTGATGTGTAACAAGGCGTGATCAGGGTAACCAATGTCTATGAAAGCGCCATAAGGAGCGAAATTGTTGACCCGACCGTTTAAGACCATACCCGGTTTCAGATCTTTTATCTTGTACTGGTTGGCGAATTCCAACTCTTTTTCCGACAAGAAGCGCATGGAAGCGCGCCTGTCGCCATCGACGTGTTCCGTCAAGTCTTTGATGATGGTGAAGATGGAGTGGAATTGGAAGGTTTCGTCGCAGTATTTGTTTTTATCGAGTTTTTGGAGGAGTTTCCCGTTACCCATGAGTTGTCTCACCGGAACGTGGAGGTCTTTGGCCATTTTCTCAACCACGTAGTAGGCTTCCGGATGAATCTTGGTGCGATCCAGGGGATTGTCCCCATCTCTGATGTTCAAATAGGGAGCGCAGCACTTGAAGACTTGGCTGTCCAGATCGACCACCTCAAGGAGTTGTAGACGGTTCCTAAAGGGGCCGAAATACTCCCTGTGCCTAACGATGTTTATGGCGATGTTTTCGTTTAGGCCCGGAACGTGTCTGAGCAGACCTTGGGGAGCCGTGTTGACGTCAACCCCAATCTCGGCCACCGCTCCGCACATGACGTCGTTTAGCAAACGGTTAAGCGACTGCTGGTCCAGGTCATACTGGCTGCTGGCCATGTAAAGTAGGCTCACGTCGATCTTGCTAAACTCGGTCAAGGGATCGATCAGCCGGCGGCCAATGGTGACGCAACCCCTGGTGTTGTTGTCAAAATCCGGCAGCTCTTGCTGAGTCCAGTGCGAGTTGGTATAGGAGTAAAGGCCGCTGACGTTTATGGGGACCATGGGCATGGAAATCGGGAAGTTGGGAATGTTTTTGAGGAATTTTATGATTTCTTTTTGATAGTTGTTACAACCAATAGCCACGGCGTTGATCTTATACCTATTTAAGTATTCCATGACCGTGATTTTGGCCACTTCCCTTTCCTGGTAAGAGCCGTGCGGTTTGACGCTGCCCCAATCGAGGATTTCGCCCTGGCTGTTTAAGGCCACGATCCGGCTGCCGGTGGTGGCGCTGGGATTAAAGGCCAAAACGTTCATGCCCCTTAAGGGCGGCGCCTTGACCAGATCCCTTAGGTTTTTGGCCAGGTTGTGAGAAAAATCAACCTGGGCCTTATTGAGCATAAAGCTTTGGGTATGCCTGATGACGTACGGAATGATCAAGTGGCGGTAAGCGTCGTCAATGGCTTCTTTGACCATGGGCGTGCAGGGGCAGTCCGGCTTTAAGAAAAGCGAGTTGATGACTTGCAGGGCGGCTTGATCGTCGGCTTTTATCTCCACGGTAACGTAGCCACGCCTTTCGTCGGATTTCATGGCGTAATACTTCTGGGAGTTTAACTTGACGACCTTTTCGGAAACGAGCAAGGCGTCCAATTCTTTGCCTGACTCCTTAATCCTACTCTCGATGGGCGTGGCGTAGACGTATCCGTTTCGGAAAATGGTCCGGCATTCATCGAGAACGTCCAGATCAAAAAAGATCCTCTGGGAGATGAGGTATCTGGCTCCGGTTAAGGCCTCTTGGACGGTTTTGACCTTAACGCCTCTAGCCAGGGCTTCTTTGGCCAATTCTTCTGGGGTTTTGTACGGTTCTTGCTCCAAGATTTTTATGGCCAAGGGCTCCAAGCCGGCCTTCTTGGCCAGCGTGGCTGGGCACCACTGAACCGAACGATAAGGCAAATACAGATCGTCAATCTGAAACAAGCCTTCGGCCAAGAGAAACTGGTCCTCAAGTTCTGGGGTCAAAATGCCTCTCTCCTCCAGAGAGGTGAGTAAGGCGTCCACCTTACTGTTTAAGCGGTTAAACTTGAGGTTAAAATCACGAACCCTGAAGATGGATCCCTCGTTAAGCCCGCCGGTTTCTTCCTGACGATATTTGGCGATAAAGGGCACCGGGAAGCCCAGCTTGAGTAATTCAAGCGTGGAGACAAATTGTTCCGGGGTGATTTTTAAGGCGGTGGCGTTCTTTTCGATTTTCCGCAATAAATTTGGATCAAGCATATGAAATCCCTTAGAAGTCTATTAAAATAGACAACTATAAAATTTTTAAAGATAATTTTTGCGTTTTTTGCATAATTTTAGACACAACTTTAGCGTTCTCCCATTAAGCCGCCAAAAGCTATGGCTACTTAAGAAGACTCTGGAATAACATTATGTATAAAATTATGACTAGACCGCGACCGGGTAATCCTAAATAAGGCCAGAAACTAGGTATTTATCATCAAGTTTCCAGGACAAACTTAAGGATTTGGTTCTCCATGGCGCTCATTTGGGATGGAACGAATATGGCCAACCTTTCTCGTCAAACGGCCAGAACTGGGGCCAGGGCCAGAGCGCCAATCAAGGCGTTCAAGGTCGGCCAGAGCTGGGGCGTTTATGAGAAAATTTAGGCTAATCCGCCTAAGCGCCCGCGAGTGGCTTAGACGACATCTTCGGTTTTCTTCGTTCAAACGCGAACCTCCGAGTCAACGTTTGGAAGAAATCAACGGCCATGTCGTTTAAGCGTTCGCCTCAGACTGGGCAAAACCAGTCCGGAACGTCCTCCGAAGAATCGGCCTTTTAAGTCGAGACATTGGAGGGTAATCGCGAGTCCAAAAACAGCACGAATAAATATTATGAAGGACGAAGATTATGTTCGCGTGGTTCCAACAACACTCCAAAAAAAGGAACGGTAATACGGCATCGACAAAAACCAAGCCTTACCTGAAAAGGCCCATTCGATCCTACTTCGAATTAACGCCTTTGGTAAATTTCGGTTAAGGTCAAATCCCGATGAACATTGGGGGCGGCCGGGCTTAAGGGGACCCAGGCGACCCTAATCCACACAATACGGTCAGAGGATGGTGTGAGGCTCATTGAGGATGAAAAACTAAATTGTTTGAAAAAAGGACGATTAGAAATTTATACAATTCAATTCACCGATGCAATAGATTTTTTTTTAGCCGCTTGAATAGAAGCTATTTCGATTTTTTTTTAATAAGCCTTGAGTAAAAATCTTAAACATTGCCCAAAAGACACGAAAACCGCCCAAAAAATTGTTATGTACCTTTAGTTAATTAAGATATTCTTAAGGTTCCAAGAGAAATGTGAACAGAGTTTTTCGCGAATTTAGATCGATAGCCGGGCTCAGGATAAATTCTAAGCCAAGGAAAAGTGACTTCAGGTGAACTGTTCATATGGATTTTTTGGTCAGCAAAACCAAATGTAATAAATCTATTACGGCTTAGCCGTGCTTTAGCTAGGTTATGAAAAAAAATCGTCATGATCGGACCAGAGCCCAAGCCATTATTGGCTCTCCCCGACTAATTTTTAACTAAAATTTTTGTTTCCCTAATCAAACTCAGAAAATTTGATTTTGCGGCAAATAATGAATTTTTGCCCCCGGTCATTCAAGCGGCTGTAAGAAAAATGACGCGCCCTTTGGCCCAAAAATTTTTGTTTGCCAAAATAATAACAGACTCTCTTTCGATCTTGACTAATCTAATAAACAGACCAGACCAGCGCCCTAACCTTATAATTAAGTCAAGCCCATAACTAGATATTGTTAAAACTTAAAAGCCCGGCCCTCTCAAAGGTCTACAAACAAAAGCCCAGGCCTGACTTAGCCCAAACAACTCCAGGGTTAGTGAGAAACTTTTATTCAACTAAATATAAAGGCCGCCACTTTCATTGTCCCTTTATAAACCTTTAACCATTGGCCCAAAAAATCCTCCCCCAATGACCACCTTGACAGCCAATATCACTCACCAGCCCCCCTTCCCCACTCAATCAAAATCACAGGCCCAAAATAGGCCCGCCCTGAG
>JAITJP010000039.1 GCA_031278835.1 Deltaproteobacteria bacterium | reverse complement strand
TATAGGACTGGTGAGAGAAGAGTTTGGGGCTCCAGCAGCACTGGGCCAGGTGTTTAAGGGTATGACGTTGGTTTAGAAAAAAGCCGCCTTGGTGACCAAGTTGGTCGATTAGGTCCAGGGCCAGGGTTTCTTGGTTTATTTCCGGGGGGGCCAGGTGTCTTTTTAGCCAGGTGATTAGCTCATCGCAGAGGATTAAAAGTTCATGGGAAAAGGTCATGGCCGAGTCCAGGTAACCCAGATCGTGAATCAAGTTGGCCCCATAGAGGCTGTTGTAAGTCAGGCTCATGGCCGCCTCGGCCGCCGCCTGGGCGTCAAAGCATTTGGAATCGCTCATCCCGGCCGTTCCAAAGAGGGGCAAACCATGGGCTTTGGCCATTTGCCAGCCCAGACGGCCCATGTCCGGCGACAGATAGATACTGACCATGGTTTTTAGATCCATCATGCCTTCGCCGGGGAGAGCCCGGATCATTGGGGCCCCCTCCTGGGCCAATTGATGGAGAGTCAGGGCGGCCATTTGGGAAGCGTGTCCCAGGGCAATGTTGCCGGCCGGGGTGACCGGTCCGGCCGAACCGGCCCCTTGACCCGGTTGATAGACCGTGGGTAGGCCCATTTTGGCGCCCAGGAGAAGTCTTTTAACGCTCTCGGTGTTATGGATGAAAGGGCTGGTGGAGTTTATGTAGTTTATTCCCAGGGGCTTTTCTTTTAGCTTATCGGCGTCCCCGCGAATTAGGACCATCATCTCAATGGCGCATAGAGTGCTTAACTCAGTTTCCCCCACGAAAACCATGGGTTTTTTGGTGGCCGCTAGCATGGCTTCCATCTGAAAATACTCATGGCAACCCAGGGGGAGGTCATCGGGGATGAGCATCGACATGACGAAATCGATTTCTTTCAAGCCGTCGGCGATGCTTAGGGCTTGTTCCAAGTCCGAGAACTTGGCTTGGCGCCTAAGGCCCGTGCTTAGGTCGTAGAGATTGGCGCAGTCGGAACCCGGGCCGTAGTAATTTCGATCTTGGCCCAAGTCCATGGCCAAATGGCCACAGCGATCGTACACGGCTATGGTTCTGGGCGCGCTGGCTAGGGCCCTTTCCACCAGCTTGGCCGGAATGGTGACGGCTCCGTTGTCTTTGATTGGGCAACCAGCCGCTTTAAAAAGCCGAACGGCTTCGGGGAGATCGAAACGAAAACCGGTCCGCTCCATGATGCTTAAGGCGGCCTCGTGGATTTTTCGAAGCGGTTCCGAGAACTCAATCCAAGAACCGTTGGCCGGGGCCAACGGTTCTTGGGCATCTGCCTTAGACTCGGGCATGATTGATTCCTTTGGATTGGCCTTTCGCTGGTGAAAATCGAAAGGCCAGATCCTGTCAGATGGCTGGTTTGTTGGCTGGTTTGTCTAGAGAACCATCACTAATAGGAAGCTCATTTAGTTTAAAGCGAGTCTTTTCATTCTTTTTTAGGTCATCGACTAGATACCACATGGCAATGACGTAAATAATCACGCAATAGCTTGAGGCGGCCACCGATGACATCTGGATGGCCGAGATACCCTCGCCTTGGATGATCAGGGTGATGGCCCCGGAGCCTAAAATGACCGCCCAAACGGCCCTAAGGGGCTTGGAGGGATTTTGGCTATCGCCTTTCTCACCGGTGCAGATGGTGGCGCAATTGTAAGAAATGGAATCGGCCGTGGTGCTTAGGAAAATAACCACCAAGATTATGAAAAGCGGGATGGTCAAAAAAGCCAAAGGCAGATTGTTAAGCAGTTTGTAAACCACCACGTCGGTGCCGCCGGCTTTCATGGCCGCCACTATGTCCACGCCGCCTTTAATCTCCATCCACAAAGCCGTGCCGCCAAAGGTGCCAAACCAGAGCCAAGTGGAGATGGTCGCCAAGATCATAAAGGCCATAACCAACTCCCGGAAGGTTCTCCCGTATGAAACCCGGGTGGCGAAGGCGGAGATGGCCGGAATACAAGCCGTCCACCAAGCCCAATAAAAAATCGTCCAGCCCTGGGGAAAGCCGCCCTGCTCAATGGGATCCGTCCACAGGCTCATCTTAAAAAACCTATCCAAGTAATCACCCATGGAGGAAGTGAAGATATTGGTGATAAAAGTGGTTGGACCAAAAATAAAAACAAAGATCAACAAAATAATGGCCAGGTGAATGTTTAAGCCACTTAAGACTCTTATTCCCTTATAAATTCCGCTAACGGCGCTCCAACTATATATTAGTATCCAAACTAAGGCTATAATCAGATACAAAGCAACGGAAACCTGAACTCCAAATTGATTTCCTAAACCAGCGGCCAGTTGTTTGACCCCAAAACCAATGGCCGTCATAACGGAAAGGACCATGGCCGCCACCATCAAACCGTCAACTATTTTGGCCACCTTTCCGCCCCAGGCCAGTCTCAGGGAATCCGGCAAAGCGCTGGAGTAACGTAAGGGACGACCTTTTCGATAAACGAAATAGCCAATGGCCACCGTATAGCATAGAAAAATGGCCCAAGGTACGATGCCCCAATGGGAGAAGGCCCAGGCCATGCCCATCTCGGCCGAACTGGTTGACTCTGGCGGCAGACCAATGGGCGGGGACACGTAAAAACTTAAGGGTTCGGCCGCTCCCCAATAGGTGAGTCCCACCCCATAAGCCGCGGCGAAGAGCATGGCGAACCAAGAAAAGGTGCTAAATTCTGGTTTGGAGTCATCGGGCCCAATCTTGATGTGGCTGTAGGGACCAAAAGCCAACCATATCGACATGCCGGTCAAGGCGATGCCAAAAAATAGCAATACCCAGCCAAACGAATGGGTCATCAAGTTCAGGGTTCCTTGCATCAAAGAACCCAAGCTTTCACCAAAACTCAGGCCCCAGAGGAAGAAAAGCCCCGTCACCCCAAAAGCCACGATCGTGGTTAGCTTATCGAGGCGATCAAAAATTCCTGATTTCTCTCGCATGAGAATTCCTCCTGAAAAAGCGAAAAATAGGCCCGTTATAACCCCTCAATAGTTCAAACACCCAGTAAGAGATCGAACAATTACTGGAATTAAGCGATCTTTTTCTTGATCCCTTTAGTTAATCTCTTAAAGAACCAAAGTTCGCCGAGAAGCCACCGCCTCGTGACTAACCTGGCCGCGATTATGGGTGTTTCGCCCTGAACTTTGAGCAGACCCTCCCCCCTAGGCTAATACGGAAGCCATAAATAAGATTAAATTGTGTGATTTATGATAAATAGAGATTAAACGTGACCGTAATAATCCCTATGGTTAACAATACTCCAGGCGTAATCTAAAAGAGTGCCCCAGCTAAAGACCGGCAGATCGACGGCCCGTTGAACCGCTCTGGCAAAGGGTTGGGCCCCGGAGCATTCCAGAACCAAAGCCCCGATTAGTGGATTTTTCTTGACTATATCCGAGCATATGCCCACGAATTCCCTTTCCGCTTCTGTGTAAAGGCAGGTAGGAATATCTTGTCTGGCGTAATCTTGCCAAAGTTGATCAAATTGAGCGCAATTATATTCATCTTGGTGACCAAAAATCATATAATTAGAGTTTAAAGTTATTCCAACGTTAGTTAAATGCCTTTCGGTCAGGTGATTTTTCATGGCCACGATCAGGGCCACCGATTGTTTGGCCCCAATCAAAAGCTGGGCGAAAGGCACTTGCAGTAAACTTGACATAAAGACCGGGATCTTAACTTCATTGGCCACGATTTCTTGAAACCAAGCGAAATAGCCGCACTCGGCGCTGATGGCCCTTACCCCCATTCTTTCGAGGCTTTTGGCCGCCCTGACGATTGGTTCGATGTGGGGGGTCTTGTCCGCTTCCCTGACCAGGTTTTTACAATTGACCCCAGAGGCGATCTCGTATTGAATGGGAAAACCCCAGGCGCTGGCGTTACGCAGATCCCCGGGAAAGCCCGGATAAACGTCGTCAAGTAGCATGATCCCCAGACCCATGCCGTAGCAGACCTTACCGGGCCGGGCGAAAATTTGATCGATTCCAGGATCCCGAGCTTGATGGGACATGGCTATTTCTCCTTGGTTTCGCGCCATTTGGCGCGAAAATCGGCCATTATAACCGCTTGTTCTTGAGTCAATGGCTCGGGCTTATGAGTTCTTAGTAACTCGGTGGTCTTGGCTCTAATCCTTTCGTCCAAGGTGGTGCCCAGAAAGGTTCTGGTTCTGTCCAGGAGTTTGGAAAAGGTCAAGAGACGAAAGTTGGCCAAAGTGTGCTGGTGGGTTAGAAAATGACCTCCGGGCCCGACCTGATCGATGACCTCCAAGGCCAAAGTTTTTTCGTTAACCACCAGGCCCTTCCGAAACGGGGCCAACAGGCCAATTAGTTCATCGCAAAGAACCAAGGTGGCCGGGGAAGTTGACTCCCCATGACCCATCAGGCCCAGATCGTGGATTAGATGAGCCGGAGACAATAGGGCGCTCATAAGGCTCATGGTGACCTCGGCGGCGGCCTGGAGATCCAAGACCGGGGAATCGCTACACCCGGCCGTGCCAAAAAAAGGCAGTTTTAAGCTCTTGGCCACCTCGGCCGAGGCGGCAATCAATAAATGCAGTTCCGGGGCCCCCATGACCCCAATGGAATGGCGCATCTCCAGATAAGCCGGCATGCCGCCCATGATAAAAGGGGCCCCCGGTCTTACGGCCTGATGCAAGACCAGCCCGGCCAACATCTCGGCAAATACCTGAGCCAAAACGGCCGCGAAAGACATGGGCCCGGTGCCGCCCATCATGACATAGGGGGTGTAGGTGATGGGGATGGCCTTTTGGGCGAAAAACTTTAGTTTTAGACAGGCTTCCAGGCTATGAACCAAAGGCGAAATGGGTTCGGCGTAATGGATGATAAAGGGCCTTTCACCCAACTTTTCCGCCCCACCCACCAGGGCCTCGGCCAAGGCCACGGCCTCCCGGCAACTCTCAAAATCGTTGGTGGTAAAGCCAATGGGCTTGGTGGTGTTCTCGGCCACGATGGCCAGGGCCTCGGCCCCGGGATAGCCGTGCTCACAATCGCCCAAAGTTCCCGAATTCATGGCATAGTCGATATTGGCCAAGGCGTCGGTAAGCCTAACCATGGCCCGCTCATGTTCTTTGTTTAAAGTCACGGCCCGATCGGTCATGGGATCGAGATACTTAAAGCCGTTAGTCAGAGAGCCAAAATAAATCTCCTCACCGCCCAGCTCCATGGCCATTTTTCCCACTCGGTCGTATACGGCGATACTCTTGGGGGCCATTGACAAAGCTTGGTCAACCATTTCCGGCCAAATAAAAGTCCGTCCCGAGTCCTCGACTTTGGCCCCCAAGCCTCTCAATATTTCCACCGAGTCCGGGTCCAAGAATTTGCATCCAGTTTGGCTCAAAATTTTCTTGGCCGCTCCCAAAATAAGCTCAATATCGCCGGTGGACAAAAGGCTCATGCCACCAAAGCCCCTCCCGCGCACACTCATTGAAAGGCCTCGCTTACGGGTCTAGAAGGGATTGTGAAGCAAGCCTTGGGCTCCGCTAGTTTGGGTAGTTTTTGTTTGGTCAAGTTTATCTCGGCTCCAGGTCCAGGTCGGTTAGGTGAGAGAGTTTTGGTCAGTTTTGGTCAAGTCAGCCTCGGTTGGCCGCCCAGGCCAGGCTAGATTTGAAAAAGTCACAGGTGGCTTTGCTTTAGTCAAGCTCGCCTCGGTTCCAGAACCCGGCCGGCTAGGGGCCGCGAGTCTTGGTCAGTCTTTCTTTGACTAAGCCCGTCTGGTTTAGCCTTCCAAGCCAGGTTAGATTTGAGAAAGTCACAGGTGGCTTTAGTTTTAGTCAAGCCCACCTCGGCTCCAGATCCTGGCCGGCTAGGGTCCGAAAATCTTGGTTTGGCTAGCTTTATTTTTAGCCAAGTTCCCCTCGGCTCCCGATCCCGGCCGGCTAGGGGCCGCGAGTCTTGGTCAGTCTTTCTTTGACTAAGCCCGTCTGGTTT
>JAITJP010000481.1 GCA_031278835.1 Deltaproteobacteria bacterium | reverse complement strand
TTCCGCCTCAATTAAGGCATTTTCATTATAGGCCCTTTTCCTGGTTAAATAGTAATGGTTCCCGGGAGCCTCATGAAGAAACGATTCGGCTTGATCATCGGGTAGGTCTTTCCACCAGCGCATAAAAAACGAAGTTTCGTTTTTCAGATTGTTAATGGCGCTATCGATTTGAGAGGCTAAATTCTGGGCATTATTATCCGATAAGCTCTCAGTTTTTATAAGTTCCAAGTAGACATCTAATTGAATTATGTCGCGGTGAATATCTTCGAATTTTCTAAAAACCTTCAAAAATTCCGCCGGAGCCAAGAGCTCAGGGCTGACCAAGCCTTCTTTCACTCGGCTAAATTCTAGCGACTTTTCCTTGGCTCTCTTTATTATCGTATTAATATCGGTTCCCTCAGGGAAAAAACCAGCCAGATCCCATTCGGGCAGGTCATCGGTAGTATTCATGATTCGATTTTCTCCATTAAAAATAAATTTTTAATTTTCTAAGTTTTAAAAAATTAAGGACTAAGGCCGCTCGGAGGCCATTTTGACTCAGGGCCGGACCAGCCAGCCGGGTCAGCGGTCATCAATTTGTAGCTAAGGAACCCTTTAGGAACTTTACCACAAATCGAGGCCAAAAGCTAGCCAAAAAAGGCCTTAGGGGGCACAAATGGGATATTGGACTTGAATTTTTTGTGGGAGAAAATAAAGGCGAGAAGAATCAGAAACTTGGAGCGGCTGGCCCCAAAAAATAAAAAAAGCCCCTCTGGCCTAGGCTAGGGCTAGCCAAGGCCAGGGGGGCAAAAATGGTAAAAAAATCTGGGCTTAGTTTTTTGGTATTCTGGCGGCCAGGGCCCCTAAGCATCTGACCGGGTAAAGGGGTCTTTCTCTTAGGTAAGACTGGCAATTGATGGGCAAGACTTCCGGGTGATTGCGCCAGGCTTGCATGGCGTAATAAAAGCGCCTTTCCCGCATGTTTCTAAACTCGGGCTCCCTGGTCGGGGCCGAGCCTCTGGCCGCCCGCCTTCGGGCCGGGGCGCTTTGGGCCTTACTGCCGGACAATTCTATTTTGGCCTCACCCTGGGAGGCCGGCACGGAAACGGGGCTGGCCACTCCGGGCAGATTTTGAAGCCGCCCTTGACCGGTATCCGGAGCTTGGGCCGGAGCTTGGCCCGGAGCTCTGGCCGGGACTTGGCCAGGCGCTTGGCCCGGGACTTGGGCGGGCAGGGTCTCGGAATCGACCGAAAAAAGTTCCGACAGACCGGCGTCGGGGTCAACCTCCCCGGGCATGTTTAAGCCCTGGTTGGCCGAAGCGGGCCGGCCAGCTTGAGCCGGTCCGGTGCCCTGACGGTCAAAATCGAGCTCATTGAACTGAAAATTGTCGTTTGAGTTCTGGGCCCAGGCCGGGCCAGCCCAGAGGCTTAATCCGGCCACTAAGACCAGAACCAAGAAATACGGCCAATCTTTAATCATAACCACCCTGGACCCCCAGCGATTAAAATCCAAAGCCAAAGTAAACCTCTAGGCCAAGCCTTTGAATATTAGAGCTTTTTTGAAATTTCCCAAAACCAAGCAATATTTCCTTAAAGCAGTTTAGATTAATTGTAGTTAATTGTCAAATTTTTCTCCAGCCAAATGTTATAATCCAACTATTACCTTAGTTTCCAAGAAATATTTAGACTTAAAGCTTTAATTTATAAGTGATTATTTTTGTCTACCCATCTTTTGGATCTCCCAGGCTAGAGATAAAAGATTAAACAATAGGCTTAAACCTCTCTAATATTAGCCACCATAATAGCCTTGGCCCTTTAAAAAACTAACTTAAGTCACTGGACAGAAGTTTAAGCCAGCCCTGGTCAAAAAAATTTCAGCCAAACCTTAGAAAAAAACCAAGCCCGGGATACCGGTTATCTTCAAACTAGCCCTTATTTGGCCCAGAAGCTGGGCAAACCTAGGGCCTTCGAGTTCCGACCTAGACAGAGAAGGGACTTTACCTGGAATCAATCGAGACTTTGGCCTCAAAAAAAAACCCTGAAGCCAAGATCCAAAAGATGAGCCGCCCTGGCCAGCTTGGCCGGGCTGGTCTCTGACCGCCAGGGGGCCTAGGACCCCGTGGCGGAGGGAGTTAAGGGCCTGACCGCGGCCCTGGGAAATAAGCAAGGCTTTGACCTTGTTCAAGAATTTAAAAACTACAGGTTAAGCCAGGGGCGCCCCAGATATCTCCGGAAATTAGGCAAAACCTGAGCCTTCAAGTCTGGACTTAGACAGTCCCAGGACCAGGCCCTGGGCCTAGACCAGGCCTTTTGGGCCTGGGTCATTTTTAGGTCAAAGGCCAAGCGGTCAGGCTGGTTTGTTTAGCTAATCATAGTGCTTAAGGTAGTAATATCCACGATAGGGCACTCCTTTTTGCCAAGCAAGGGCGCTTAGCCCTTGAAGTTTGAGGTTAAATAAAAATTTAAAAAGGTTTTTAAATACTAAGTTAGAGGTTGATGCTAAAGGGCTTAAGCCTTTGAATAAATTTATCCGAGCTGGGCTTTTTGGAGGACCTCGGGCTAGGTTACTGGTTATGCCTTTAAGCCAAGCCACTTGAAGATAGGAGCTGGGTCTATTTAAAAAAACCCTGGCTGGGAGTTTGGGCCGTCCAGAGGGCCGAGAGATGGGGCCTTTAAAAGGAATTTTTGGCCAAAGCTGGTTTATAAATGAAATTAAGCCAGGCTGGCTTATGAAAAAAGCTCGGCCCAAGGGCTTGGGCCAGAGAGCCGCTTTATTTAATTTAGGCCTGGCCCTGGCTGGGGCCCAGGCCAGGGCTGGCCGGGGTTTTTGGCTGGGGGCCTGGGGGCGACTAGCCAGGCCCGGGTCAAGTTGGGCCAAAAGCCCAGCCCATTGTGGGTTACCTAGGCCGAGCGGAGCTCGGTTTAGAATAGGCCGGTCAAGGGGTCTAGAAAGCCCTGAGAGCCAATTTTTGGTGGGGGCCTGGGGGGATAAGGCCATTAGGCTTTCCAAGGCCGTCAGCAGGCTCTGGTCAAGTTTTAAAAATTTGACCACCAGTCGGCTGGCCCGGGGCCTGGGGTAGGGGCCTGGGGCCGGGACCAGCCGGGCTGTCAGTGGGTCGCTGGCCGCTAGCCCCGGGGCCGTAGGCCAGGGAGAGGGCTGGGAGCTTTTGGATTTGGCCAGGGCCCAGCTGGGGCTCAGGTAGACCAGGCTATTTTGGCCCAGGGGCCGGCTGAAGGGGGCCAAGTAGGGGGCCAGATCGGCCCGGGGGGACGAGGCCGTGGCTGAGGGCTGAAAGGCCTGGGCGCTTAGTAGGGCCAGGTAGATGAAGCTATGAAAAAGGATTTTGGTAAATTTTGACAAAATGGTTACTCCATTAATTGACGGCCTAATTAGGCTAGATGGCCTAGGTTAAAGCCATCATCTGGTGTCTTGGATTTGTAAAAGCGCCCTATATAGCGCTGACCAAGTCATTAAAAAAATAAAGAATTGGAAAAGGGCCCCTCAAAAAGATCCAACTCCCGGCTTTGCTCGGCAAAGATTGGGAGGAGCCCAGACATTTCGGATTGGAATGGTAAAGTATTTTTTGTTGGAATGGAACAAGGGCCAAAAGAAGGCTTTTGACTTAAAAGTTGAAAAAAAATTTCTTTAGAGGGGCGAAATCATTGAGAAAATTGCTTGCCTGGGGGGGCTTTTGGAAGAGTTTTAGGCCATTAGTCTAGGTAGATACCACTGGAAGGAAAAATTGGGAGCTTTTTTAAGTTAAGTTAGAGGCCAAAAGCTGGGAAATAGTCTGGGCCGGCTGGAAGCTTATGGGCTAATAAAAATAGATAATTAGCCCTTGGAGAGAATTTTAGAGGGGCTTGGGGCGGGTCATTTCCGGGCTTGAGGGCCGGGCCTGGGGCCGGGCTTTGGGGCCATCTGGCTGGGCCGGTTAGGAGGGAGAGGGCCCAAAAGGGATTTTTTTATAATTTAGCGGAAATTTGACCAATGGAGAGATTTTGGGGCGGCTTAGGGTAAAAAATTAGGGCTTCTTTTAAGGGGCGAAAAAAACTAAAAAAAAATTTTTAGGGGCCAAAATTTTTTTTCGGGGAAATGGCCATAAGTGTTAATTTTTTTTAGTTTTAGAGGCTATTTAATGGGAAAGGCCTAGGGCAAACAGGGGCCCTTGTATTTTGGTTGGCTAGCTAAGTGGGTTTTATGACTATAAATTTCCATCTTGGCTTAAGAAATATTTAGGCCAGATTATTAAACAAGTAAAAATATATTCATAAAAATTTAGAACGAACGCTCGTGGCCGCTTGGCCAAGAGGGGCTTTTGACAGGTAATTTTGGCCGGCCGGGCCTGTGAGGATTTTTTGGGGAAAAACTCAATTAGGCTTTTTTAAAAAAAATGGTCAAAAAATTAGCTAGCTTAAGTCTTGCGGAGCCCAGGTCCTAAGGGCCCTGGGGGCCTCAAGACTCTAGGAGTTTTTCGGAATCAAGGATGAGCACCACCCGGCCGTCACCTAGGAGAGTCAGGCCATTAAAGTAGGGTAAGCGGCGGAAGGTTTCCAGCTCAAACTCTTTGATGACAATCTTTTGTTGGCCGAGGATCTCGTCGGCCATGATGGACTGGCGGGAATCTATCTTGCCCCGCAGGATGATAAAAATAAGGTTATTTTTAACCCCGCTTTGGAGTCCCGAGCTGGCCCCGTCAAAGGGTTGGTTGGCCGGGCCGGAAGCGGAGCTGGTGGTCGGGCTGGAAGCGGAGCTGGTGGCCGGGCCGGGAGCGGAGCTGGTGGTCGGGCTGGGCGAAAAGGGTTCAGCTGAAGAGTTTTCCTCCGCCCCGGTGGGGGAGGCCCCGTCGGACGGGGCGGTCAAGTCTG
>JAITJP010000449.1 GCA_031278835.1 Deltaproteobacteria bacterium | reverse complement strand
GCGGCTTTTTGTTTTGGCTAAATCAAAAAAAGCCCCGCTGGGGTTTTTTGTTTTTTATCAAACCAGCTCCAATCCTGTTGAACCGGCTTTTATTTTTAAAAAAAAATCAACCCTGGCGTCGTTTTTTATTTTGGTCACAAATAACCCACCACAGGTGACCCAATTTTTTGTTTTTTTTAAACCAGGCTCCCGGCCTGGCCCCGTTTACCGCCTAATTTAAAGAACCACGATTTTTTTTATGAGTTTTACCACTTCCTCGGGTTCGTCCACGATGGTAAAGATATCCAAGTCTTCTTTGGTGATCATGCGATCTCGGAGCATGGTGCCCTTTAGCCAGTCAACCAAGCCTGACCAGTATTCCGAGCCCATCAGGAAAGCCGGAAAGGTTCTGATGCGCTTGGTTTGGATTAGGGTCAGGGATTCAAAAAGCTCATCCAAGGTGCCAAAGCCGCCTGGAAAAACTATGTAGGCTTGGCTGTATTTGACGAAAACGACCTTGCGAATGAAAAAATAGTGAAAATTCATGTGGACATTGGCAAAGGGGTTGGGGATCTGCTCGTGGGGGAGTTCTATGTTAAGGCCAATGGACAGGCCCCCGGCCGAGGCGGCGCCTTTGTTGGCCGCTTCCATGATGCCCCCGCCGCCTCCGGAGACCACGCCAAATCCGGCCTGGGCCAGGAGTCTGGAAGTTTCTTGGGCTTTGGCGTAATTGGGATCCTCGGGCTGGGTTCTGGCCGAACCAAAGATGGAAACGCAGGGTCCGGCTTCGCTCATCATGGTAAAGGCTTTGACAAACTCGCTTAGGATGGAAAACATGCGCCAGGATTCCTGGGGCCCCAAAGAATCAACCGGATAGGGGTCTTTGGCGTAAAATCTCTGATGATGTGTGTATTGGTTGTTGTCGCTCATAACCCCTCGTTTTTTCTTTTTGGAAAGGGAACCAGACGAGGCGGCCTGGTTGGTGGTTTAATTGATTGGGACCAAGGTCTTCTTGAGAAAACGGTCATATTATAGCAAATTTTCGACCTAAATTTATACCTTGTAAATTAAAAGTTAAGTGAAAATTAAATTTAATCTAACCATGGTCTTTCTGGGGTCTTGGGAACTGGGTTAAGGGTCAGAACTTAAAAAAATGTCCGAATTTTCGGGCTTTTTTTTTTCGAGCCAATGGGGTAGAATTATCGCGACTAAAAAAGTATTCGCGACCCGAGAGTGAGCTTAGAGCTCTTTGATCTTGAATTGACTTTTTTCGCCAGGTTTTTAAGGCTTTGTTTTTTTTGGACTGCGCGTTTGAAAGACATTGAATTTGTTTGGATTTTCTAAGAGCGAGCTGAGCCCGGAATTGGAAAATTACTTGAGTTTTTAAGAAAAGGGTTTTTTCTTAGAAGGGTGTTTTCTCGCAAATTGAAAATTCATTCAACTTTTCGATGAAGGTTATTAACTCTAAACTTGGAATTTCATTGAATTTTTGATGATATGTATTATCTCTGACCTTAAATTTCATTGAACTTTTCAATGCCAGGACTTTTCTCTGACCAAGATTTTTGATTTAACTAGATTGACTACAAAATTTGATCCCTAAGGAGTGCCTTATGACCATCAACATTGGTATTAACGGATTCGGTCGCATCGGCCGCCAAGTGCTCAAGGCGATAATTGAGCGTCATGCCCAGAGCATCAAAGTCGTGGCGGTAAACGACCTTTTCGACGTCAAAATCAACGCCCATCTGCTCAAATACGACTCTAACTACGGGCGTTTTCCTGGAACGGTCGAAGTCAAGGGTGATAGCTTCATCATCAACAACCAGGAAGTCAAGAACTTCGCCATCAAGGATCCCAAAGAGATCCCCTGGAAGAGCGTCGGGGCTGAGCTGGTCATCGAGTCCACGGGCGTGTTTACCGAGGCGGCCAAGGCCAGGGCCCACATCGATGGCGGCGGGGCCAAGAAGGTCATAATCAGCGCCCCGGCCAAGGGCGAGGATCTCACGGTCGTTTTGGGCGTCAACCAAGACAAATACGATCCGGCCAAGCACTTTATCATCTCGAACGCCTCTTGCACCACCAATGGTCTGGCCCCGCCGGTCTTTGCCATCAATAACGCCTTTGGCATTGAAAAGGGCCTGATGAACACCATCCACAGCTACACCAATGACCAAAGGATCTTGGATCTGCCTCATAAGGACATCAGGCGGGCCAGGGCCGCGGCCTTAAACATCATCCCCACCTCCTCGGGGGCGGCCAAGGCCTTGGCTTTGGTTATCCCGGAGCTGGCCGGGAAGTTTGACGGTTTGTCCTTGCGGGTACCCACCCCCACGGTCTCGGTGGTCGACTTTACGGCCATCCTCAAAAAGAACACCACCACCGAAGACCTGAAAAAGGTCTTAAAAGAAGCCGCCGAAGGGCCCTTGAAGGACATCCTGGGCTACGACGAGGAAGGTCTGGTCTCCATGGATTATAAGGGCTGCCCGCTCTCCTCGATCGTGGACGCTCCCTTCTGTCAGGTCATCGAAGGCAACCTGGCCAAGGTCTTGGCTTGGTATGACAACGAGTGGGGCTATTCCTGTAGGGTCAGCGATCTGGCCTGCCTTATCGCCAACAAAGGCCTATAAATACCCCAAACCCCCAAACCACGCGCCTCTCAGGGTGAGAAGTTTTCTCGCCCTGAGAGGTGATTTTTTTATTTAAAAACGTTTTTTTAAAAAAAGGAGAGAGCCTTGTCCGAGGAATTGGAAGTAAGACTAAAACAGCATTTGGCCCAGATTACTCCGCCCAATGAAGCCGTCAGGGCTCTGGCCGCCCAAAGGGAAGACGATCTGGCCAAACCCAGAAAATCCCTTGGCCGTTTGGAAGAACTGGCCATTCAATTGGCCGCCATCCAAAACACCTTTCATCCCCGCCATGAACGTAAACTCATCGTCGTGTGCGCCGGGGATCACGGCGTGGTCGAGGAAGGGGTAAGTCCTTACCCCTCGGACGTGACCATCCAGCAAATTGCGAATTTTCAACAAGGGGGCGGGGCCATCACTTCCCTGGCCCGGGCCACGGGTTCTGACATAATTTTACTGGACGTGGGTATTAAGGGAGACTTGGCCCCCCACCCCACCCGAGTTGACGCCAAAATAGCCCACGGCACTCAAAACATCGCCAAAGGGCCGGCCATGACTAGGCGCGAGGCCTTAAAAAGCGTTCTTACCGGTCTGGAACTAGTCTTGGAACGGCCGGAAATCGATTTGGTCACGGCCGGAGAAATGGGCATCGGCAATACCACCCCCTCCTCGGCCATAATCAGCCTTTTGACCGGCCTTTCCCCCTTGGAGGCCACCGGTCCAGGTTCGGGACTTTCCCCGGATAGAATCACCCACAAGGCCAACATTGTCAAAAAAGCCCTGGAAGTCAACAAACCCGATCCCTCTGATCCCATCGACGTTTTGGCCAAGGTAGGCGGTTTTGAAATTGGGGCCATGGCCGGGGTTTACCTGGGCGGAGCCATCCGCCGGGCCGGCGTGGTCATTGATGGTTTTATTGGCGCCGCGGCCGCCCTTTTGGCCGAAGGCCTGTCCCCAGGCCTGACCAAATACCTAATCGCCGGTCACCGCTCCAAAGAAAAGGCTCACCTGGAAACCCTAAGCCGCCTGGGCCTTACCCCCCTACTCGATCTTGGCCTCTACCTGGGCGAGGGCTCCGGGGCCGTGTTGGCCTTTGGTATCCTAAAATGCGCCTGCGCCCACTTTAACGGCATGCGTACCCTGGCCGACGCCCAAGTCAGCGACACCATCCTAACTTGATGAATTAAAAAAAATCAGGACGCCAAAGGTCTCGGGAGTATTTCTCCAAAGGCCTTAGCCCAGGCCCCTAAAAAAATCTCGCGGCTATCCCTTCACGACCAAAAAAATCCTGGTGGTGAATTTCGATAGCCTCGAGTTTTTTTTCTTCAAAAAATAAAAACCCTTCCCCCTCCAAAACGCGCCCGTGAACGGGTCAAATCGCACCGTAGCCGAGCTTGACCACCGGATTGGAGTAAAAACTACACTCAAGAAAACCAAAAAGCTCCTGGGCCCCTTAGCGGCCCTTTACGGGGCAAGTCGCGAAAACTTGATTTTTTACCTAAAGCGCCGCCAAAAACAAAAC